>CAYYZJ010000770.1:0-1847 GCA_964475615.1 uncultured Flavitalea sp.
ATTACTGACTTACAAAAGTGGTGTTAGAAGATGTGGCTCCTGAAGAGGTTTCTTTATACATTGAAAACTTTACAAAGAAATCACCAGGCGCAGTCCATTGTTGCTGGCTACCCTGATAAACAGGCTTTTGAAAGCCTTTCATGACTTTGTTATATTCTTTTTCAAAGTCCCTGGGCTTTTGCTTTTTTGCTGCTTTGGCCATAATGGTTTAGTTGAAGAGTGCAAAGATACGAAGTATCACAGTGTTTGATAGCTACAAGGATAGCAATTATCAGCCAAATCTCAAAATAGTATTTTGCCCTTCGCCTAAAGGTTCGTCCCTCAAGAACCTTTAATTTACGATCCCGCAATTCCTACTTCGTCTTCACCAACAACTCCCTAATATCCACATCAAGCACTTTTGCTATTTCAAAAAGAGTTTCGATAGAAGGCTGCATGTCATTTGTACACCACCTGGAAACAGTAGTTTCAGCTTTTCCTAACTGATTAGCTAGTTCCCTATTCGTGGTATTCTTTTCAGCGAGAACAGCTTTAATTCGATTAAGATTGCGTTTGGACATTTTGATTACTTACTCCGCAATATAAAACAATCAAATTCTACGGTTTAAAATAGGAAATTATGTAATACGGTAAATATTTTCATTATTAATTAAATTAATTACTATATTAGTGTAAATATTTACTGAATTAAATCAAACTTCTAGACTTTTCAACAAGAGTGAAAAATCATTGAACCATAAACTATCACTATGCAACAACATTATTCTATCATCTACGCCTTCTTCGATTGCTACGGCCTCTCGCATGCCCGTTCTATTCTCAGCAAAATGATTAAAACCGCCGATGCAGAAAAGATATGGAAGGGTAGTTCCCCTTCCGATGTGCTGTTCTTTACAGAAAAAATGGAAGAACTTATCGAAGCCGTTTTCGCCATCGTGGGTCGCTTTGAGTACAAAACCGAAGCCATACTAAAAAATGAAGAAGATGAAAAACTCTGGCAGCTTTCAGAACATCTGTTATACTGCGGCTGGCACATCCATTCCACGCCCTGGGATTTCTTTCCACGCCATCTCAGCAAAAAAGAATTTTGCGATCCCTACAAAGCTTTGGAAAAATTCACCGCTTATCGCAGCCACTACCAATGGAAAGATGTGCTTCGGGAATTTTTATTTCATGCACTCTCCCCAAATTCAATAAGTGAATTTGATGATGGCACCAGCTTATTGCAATCATACATTCACTTGCACAAACTCATTGAAGCAACGCATTTAATAGAAGTAAGAACCAACACAAAGAGCAACCGGCCCCACCGCAACCGCTGGAAACAAAATTCTGGCAAGAAGCACAAGCAAACCAGTAACCACTAACCAACAACCAATAACCCAATCAACTATTCAACTAATCAACCTTTCCTCATGACTCCAGACTCCGGACTCCCGACTAATTCCTCCCGACTCAACTTCAATGAACAGGAATGGATCAAACTATTGTATTTATTGGCAGATACTCAGGCCTGGCTCGATGATCTCACTGAAAAGGCGATCTTGCAAATCCCTATAGAAGACAAAAAAAAGTTATTACGCAAAACATACTTGTTGACGCCGTTGGCGTTGACCCACATTCTCGAAAAACATTATTATAGAATTCCCCGTTATCCTTATGCAAGTAAGTTTGCAATTCCATTACCCGATATTTTACATTTCATCCGGATGGGAGCGGATGTACAACCTATCGCTTGCACCTGTTCAAGAAATTTGAAAAGAAGTTTTGATACCGGAACAACAATCGGCTTTAACAAAGAAGGACAACCAGTAACCGTTATTACAATAATTACCGATGCTGCCGGG
>CAYYZJ010000771.1:0-3580 GCA_964475615.1 uncultured Flavitalea sp.
GGTTCAACCTCGGCATTGCACTCCATGTTCACCTGCAGCGGAGGCTCGGCAAAAAGAAGCATGAGGAAAAAAAGATCATGTTCAGCAAACCCAAAATGCTGCAGTTGCTGCAGCATCTGCGGAGTATGATCCTTCGCCTGCAAAAAAATACCGGTGCTTCTGTATGGAGCAATTATTATGATGAAACCATTTTGAGTGAAGCCTATCTTGCCTCGAAAGAAAAAATATTGATCGATCTGATCAGCGGCATTGAAGTAAACAACGCCCTGGACATCGGCGCCAACAAAGGTCATTTTTCCAGGTTGCTTGCCGCCCGCAACATACCGGTGATCGCTGTGGATGCCGATGGCTATTGCATCAATGAGCTGTATAAAAGCAGAGAGGGCCGCATCCTGCCGCTGATCGTGGACATCAGCAATCCTTCTCCCGCCATCGGCCTGGATAACCGGGAACGCGCCTCTTTTCCGGAAAGGGCCAATGCGGAACTGGCGCTGGCCCTGGCGCTATTCCATAATCTAGTATTCAGTAAAAAGTTTCCTTTAAGCAAACTGGCATCCACTTTCAGTTCGCTGACCACGCATTACCTGATCGCGGAGTTTGTTCCGCAGGAAGATGAGAAACTACAATTGCTCATGCAGCAGCATCCGCATCATCATCCTTACAGCGAAAGTTTGTTTGAAGAAGCGTTTGGACATTGTTTCAGGATACTTAAAAAAGAACGGTTGCCTGAAAGCAAAAGGATCATTTATTTACTTGAAAAGAAAGCGTTATACCCATAAATTTGTACGGTAAACCGAAACGTCATCCAATGATTCGCAACAACTGGACACTTGAAGAGGTGGAATCCCTCTACCATACTCCCCTGCTGGAGCTGGTTTATTGCGCAGCAACCGTGCATCGTGAATACAACGATACTGCAGAAGTGCAGGTATGCACCCTGCTCTCCATAAAAACAGGAGGATGCCCTGAGGATTGCGCTTACTGTCCGCAGGCCGCCCGTTACAATACCGGCGTCGATGTGCAGGCGCTGATGCAGACCGGTGAAGTATTGAAATACGCACAGCGTGCAAAGGATGCAGGCTCCACCCGCTTCTGCATGGGCGCTGCCTGGCGCGAAGTGAGAGATAACCGCGATTTCGACCGCGTGCTGGAAATGGTGAAAGGCGTGAATGCATTGGGCATGGAAGTCTGCTGTACACTGGGCATGCTGACGGAAGATCAGGCAAAGAAACTGGCCGACGCCGGACTATATGCCTACAACCACAACCTCGATACTTCCCAGGAATATTATGGCGAGATCATCCATACCAGGACTTATCAGGATCGATTGCAAACCCTCAGTCATGTTCGTGAAGCAGGCATAACGGTTTGCTGCGGAGGCATCATCGGACTGGGTGAAACCCATGAAGACCGCATCAAGATGCTGCATACCCTCTCCACATTGCCCAGGCATCCCGAAAGCGTGCCCATCAATGCACTGGTTCGCGTAAAAGGAACGCCGCTGGAAAATAATCCGAAAGTGGATATCTGGGATATGGTGCGCATGATCGCCACTGCCCGCATACTGATGCCCGCTACCATGGTGCGGCTGAGCGCAGGCAGAACCGAAATGAGCGTGGCAGAACAGGCGCTCTGCTTTATGGCAGGGGCCAATTCCATTTTTGCAGGAGAAAAACTGCTGACCACTCCCAATCCTTCATTCGAGGAAGACCGTGCGATGTTTGAACTGCTGGGACTGAAGCCGAGAGAAGCCTTTAAAGAAGAGAAAGAACTCGCTCACCTATAGATATAGATATAAAAAAATTCCTCCATAGACATGGAGGAATTTTTTAACCCTTAAAACAACCAACATGAAAAATCTTTGTTGTATTGCATATATAACATCAGGGTAATAGAATAGTTTCTTAAAGAATTGTGAAAACATGAAGTCTGAAGTATGAGATCAGAAGTCTGAAGAGGTTTGAAGTGAAGTTGTTTCCTCCTTTATATTTCGGACTTCCGACTTCGGACTTCACGCTAATGCGATCTCAAGCACCTGCTGCATGGTCTTTACATAATGGAACTTGAGGCCCTTGATGAAATTGGAATCGATTTCGCCGATATCTTTTTCATTTTGCCAGCAGAGTATGATCTCTTTCAGGCCGGCGCGCTTGGCGGCCAGCACTTTTTCCTTGATGCCTCCTACCGGCAATACCTGTCCCCGCAACGTGATCTCTCCTGTCATGGCCAGGTAAGGCTTCACTTTTTTTGCCGTGATGGCCGATGCAATGGAGCTCATCATGGTAATGCCTGCGCTGGGGCCGTCTTTCGGAACAGCGCCTTCGGGAACGTGGATATGCAGCGTTTTTTTGTTGAAGATCTCCGGGTCGATATCGTATTTTCTGGCATTCGACTGCAGGTAGGTCAATGCAGTAGTGGCGCTTTCCTTCATCACATTGCCGAGGTTGCCGGTGAGCTTGAGATCGCCCTTGCCGTCGCTCAGGCTGGTCTCTACAAATAAAATATCTCCGCCGACATAAGTCCAGGCAAGCCCAACAGCCACGCCCGGAATATTGGCCACCTTATAAATATCATTGCTGTATCTCGGCTTGCCCAGCACTTTCTCCACATCGCCGTTCGACAAAGTGGGCTTGAGCCTTTCTTTCATTGCCAATTCCTTGGCTTCATAACGCATCAGCGAAGCAAGCTGGCGGTCGAGCTCCCTCACTCCGCTTTCGCGCGTATAATCCTTGATGATCTTTTCGATCACGGCATCGCTGATGCGGAAGGAATGGGCTTTCAATCCATGCGCTTCTTTCTGTTTCGGGATGAGATGCCTTTTGGCGATCTCGATCTTTTCTTCAACGGCATATCCGCTGAGGTCTATGATCTCGAGCCTGTCGCGCAAAGCCGGCTGAATATTGTTGATGTCATTGGCCGTTGCCACGAACAGCACCTTGCTCAGATCGTATTCGAGCTCGAGATAATTATCATAGAAAGTATGGTTCTGTTCCGGATCGAGCACTTCAAGGAGGGCCGAAGAAGGATCGCCACGGAAATCGGTTCCCACTTTATCGATCTCATCCAGTATCATTACCGGATTGGATGATTTCACCTTGCGGATGGATTGCAGTATCCTTCCCGGCATAGCGCCGATATAGGTTTTGCGATGGCCGCGAATCTCGCTTTCGTCATGCAGTCCGCCCAGGCTGATCCGTACATACTTTCGCCCGATGGCATTGGCGATGCTCCTGCCCAATGAGGTTTTGCCGATGCCCGGAGGGCCGACAAAACAAAGAATGGGGCTTTTCATATCGCCTTTCAGCTTCAGCACGGCCAGGTATTCGATGATGCGCTCCTTCACCTTGCCCATGCCGTAATGATCATGATCGAGAATTTTCTTTGCTTTTTTCAGATCGTAGGAATCGGGGGTATATTCTTCCCAGGGCAGGTCGAGCATCAGGTCGAGATGATTGTACACAACGGAATAATCCGGTGTGCTCGGATGCATGCGTTCCAGCTTTTCGATCCCTTTCTTGAACAGATCGCGCGCAGCGGCCGGCCATTTTTTGGATTCGGCTTTTTTCTGCATCTCCTTCAG
>CAYYZJ010000772.1:0-5401 GCA_964475615.1 uncultured Flavitalea sp.
CAGAGAAAAAGATTGATCAGGCTGGTATACCAGAGCGGCGGAGTAAGCAGTACGATGACGGAAAACAGCAGGCAGAACCATACCATGGGTTTCATGACCAGCGGGTTGGCATCCTGCGAATACAACACACGCGTATACTGGGCAAACAGGGCAACGCTCAACGACAAGCTGAGGTATTCGAGCTTTACGGTTACAAACCAGTTTAAATAAGGAAAAAGACTGTGCAGCACATACATTCTGGTGCCTATCATCCGGTAGCTGTACAGGATGCAGAAAAGGGAAAAATACAGGATAGCCTTGTCTTTTTGCCCGAACAGGTATAGCCCCAGAAAGAACAGCCCGCCCATCAGCAAACATCCGGTAAGCACAAGATCGTATGCAGCTTCCCGCTCTCTTTTCAGGTAAAGCTGGTCTTCCCTGCCGATCAGTATCTCCTTATACGGCCCTCCCTTGGAATGCCAGAAATTGGATACCTGCAGCAGCAGGGAAAGCGTATCGCCCTGCTCCGGCAAATAAACGGTTTTGGTTGACCAGAACGGTTTGGATTCTTCGGCATTCTTGCCGGGCTGCCCGTTTTTAGCCAGCAGCCTGCCGTTCGCATACAGGGCATAGGTTGTATATACATCCGGGACTTCCAGTGCAAGAACAGGCCTGCTTTTCGGCAGCAGCACTGTCAGTTTATAGGTGGCATAACCCCGTGAAGGAAGGGAATTGCTTGTCCAGCGGGAAGGAAATGAAACGAGCCCGGGGGCGCCGGCCGCACTGTCGCCCGGCATCAGCAATTGGTTCCAGTAAAAAAACCATTCTCCTTTCAGGGATAAGGGTTTGATGGAAAGATTCTGTCCGCGCAGATCCAATATTCCGTTCTTTGCCAGGGGCTGAGCAGGTTCTGCCTGGCTTTGAACAGCGCAGCATATCCCGATAAGCAGTAATAACGCCCTTACAACAAGGATTTTTTTCATAAACAATTGTACACCCATGTCCACCTCATAAAACGCAAATTACCGGAGAAAATGATGGAAAAAAAAGAAAAAAAGCCATCCGCACAGGGCGAGATGGCTTTTTTTACCAAATCAATTACTACATTATGATTTCCTTTCCAGGAGATTGAAGAATTGATCGAGCTGTGGCAGTATCACGATACGGGTGCGGCGGTTGGCAGCGCGTCCTTCCTTGGTATCGTTGGAAGCAACGGGCACATATTCGCTGCGGCCTGCAGCAGTAATGTGCGCAGCCGGAAGACCGTATTTCTTTTCCAGGATGCGCACAACGGAAGTAGCGCGTTTCACGCTCAAATCCCAGTTGTCGACCAGGCCCGGCCTGTTCCTGAGCGGCACATTATCGGTATGCCCTTCCACTTCAAATTCGATGTCGGGCTGATTTTTCAATACCTGGGCTACTTTGCCGAGCACTTCCTTGGCATTCTTGGTTACGTCATAGCTTCCGCTCTTGAAGAGCAGCTTGTCGGAAATATCGATGAAGATGACGCCTTTGTCGACCTTGATGTTCACATCGCTGTCGGATAGATTGCCGATAGCGCCTTTCAGGTTTGTTACCAGGGCCATGTTCAGCGAATCTTTATGAGCGATAGCTGCCTGGAGATCCTGGATATACGCATCCTTGGCGCCGATATTTTCGAGCGATTTTTTTATGCTTTCCGCCTGGGCAGAAGAAATCACGGAGAGGTCCTGCAGTTGCTTCAGCGTGGCAGTATTATTTTCTTTTAGAAAAGCCAGTTGCTTGTTCAGATCGTCGATCTGACTTTGCGTAGCTGCTTTCTGCTTGGTAAGATCGGCATTCTGGTCATTGCAGTCTTTAAGGCTGGCCTGTAATTTGGCGTACTCTGCGCTCAGCGAATCAAAGCTGGCCTTTGCCTTGGCCTGAGCAGCTTTGAATTTTTTGGTGCTTACGCAGGAAAAGAGCACAACCGAACAAAGACCAAAAAGTAAAAAATGCTTAAACTTCATAAGAATTGCTTTAAGTTTGGTTAAATAAAAATATTAAGTCTGTATAGTTTGTTTATGATCAAGATTGAATAGCAATTGCCATACCAATCAGGGCGATAAAGATAAGCAGGAACAAAATAAACTTATTTTTTATCTCTAAATTTTATTTTCAGGCTTGCTCCACCGGATAAGATGATTTTAATAGGGAGATTAAGCGTGCAGCGGGTTTGATGGAAAACCGGGACTAAGCTAGGAAAAAAAACAAACCCGGTAAAATACTTTTTTATTCTTGCAAAGCACATACCAGCTTCAAATATATTCAAATGAAATCATTGCTTTTCTACTCCGGATTACTGCTCTTTTGCATTTCCTGCACTTCCACATCAACAAAACGGGCAGCGGCGCCGAATGCAGCGCTGGCGCAGCTTTTCGACAACTACTATGAAACGCGGATGAAGCTGTTTCCGATCGAAGCCACGCAGAATGGCGATTACCGTTATAATGATCTGCTGCCCGCAGATTTTACCGACAGCTATCACGATACATGGAGAACATTCTTCAGCAGCAATCTCGAAGCCATCAAAAAATTCAATCGCGATGAGTTGAACGATGAGGATCGCGTGAGCTATGATATATTCCGGCGCGAAATGGAAATGAGCCTTGAAGGGTTGGATCTCGGAAGCCTTGCTCCCTTAATGCTTTTTCCCACCCATCAATATACGCCGTTCGATCAGTTCCAGGGAGTGCCGCTGCTGCTGGGACAGTTCGCCGGAGGCAACAACAGCCAGCCTTTCAAGACCGTTAAACAGTATAAGGACTGGCTGGCGCGCATGCATGCATTTGCAGCATGGTCGGATTCTGCCCTGCTTTACTTTCGGAAAGGCATAACTGCAGGGATCGTATTGCCCAAACCGCTTGTAGTGAAAATGATTCCGCAGATGCGCGCCATGGAAACAAATGATCCTGTCAAAAGCATCTTCTATGAACCCATCAACAAGCTGCCCGCCGATTTTGCCGACAGCGACAAGGCTTTTTTAAAACAGGCTTACAGCAAAACGATACTGGAAGACATTGTTCCTTCCTATAAAAAGCTGGGCGATTTTCTGGAGAAGGAATATCTGCCCAGGGCAAGAACCACAACAGGATATTCCGGCATCCCCGACGGCAGCCGGCGATATGATTACCTGATCCGCTTTTGGACTACCACCAATAAATCGGCCGACGAAATCTACAATACCGGTTTGGCCGAAGTAAAACGCATCCGCGATGAAATGGAAAAAATAAAAGAGCAGACCGGCTTCAAAGGCGATCTCAAAGCTTTTTTTGAATTCATGAAAACCGACAAGCGTTTCATGCCGTTCAAAACGCCGCAGGAAGTGCTTGCCGCTTTTGCCAACATACAAAAGACCATCGATCCCAATCTGAAAAAAATGTTCGGCCGGGTTCCGAAAACCAGGTTCGAGATAAGGCAGACCGAAGCCTTCCGTGCAGCAAGCGCCAGCGCGGAATACAATCCCGGTTCTCCCGATGGCAGCCGCCCTGGCGTATTCTATGTACCCATACTCGATGCCAGTAAATTCAACACCACTTCAGGGATGGAATCACTGTTCCTGCATGAGGCCATTCCCGGTCATCATTACCAGTTTTCACTGCAGCAGGAAGACACGCTTCTCCCTAAATTCCGCCGCTTTACCTGGTACGGCGCCTATGGCGAAGGCTGGGCGCTTTACTGTGAATCGCTGGGAAAAGAGCTTGGCCTTTACACGGATCCTTATCAATACATGGGAGCATTGGGCGATGAAATTCACCGCGCCATCCGCCTGGTGGTCGATGTGGGCATGCATAAAAAGGGCATGACGAGGGAAGAGGCCATTCAGTATATGATGAATAATGAAGCCATCAGCGAACAGGGCGCCACTGCAGAGATCGAAAGATATATGGCCATTCCTGCCCAGGCATTGAGCTATAAGATCGGCGCAATGAAGATCCGCGAGCTGAGAAGCCGTTATGAAAAAGAGCTCGGCGGCAGGTTCAGTCTTGCCGCCTTCCACGACGAGCTGTTAAAAGACGGATGCATGCCGTTGGATGTACTTGAAAGAAAGATGGAAAGCTGGGCGGAAAAACAGCGATAACACCCTTCGTTTTGCCGGAAAACAGCTTACCGCAAAATGGTATTGACATAGTGCCGGATAAATCGTCTCTTTACAATGCAATGCCCCGCTAAAGGCTTTTGCACAGCTCTTTTTCAATCAACATTTCTCATGTGCCCGCTCTCTCCTGTTTTTAACAGGAGAGAGCATTTTTGGACAGGCCAAAAAAATTAGCCGCTTCATACTAAAAAAATTAGTGTTAATAAAATAATTATTCTACCTTTGGTGAATCAATAATTTTGAAGAACAAAAACTACCGCCATGTCAAACGCTGAAAAACTGAAGGCATTAAAACTAACAATGGATAAGATCGATAAGGATTTCGGAAAGGGAAGTGTGATGCTGATGAATGAAAAAAGCCAGGAGCCGATGGAAGCGATCTCCACGGGGTCTATCGGATTGGATGTGGCGCTCGGAATCGGTGGGCTGCCGCGGGGAAGAGTGATCGAGATCTATGGCCCCGAATCTTCCGGCAAAACCACCATAGCCACCCATGTCATTGCAGAAGCGCAGAAAAAAGGAGGCATGTGCGCCATTATCGATGCCGAGCATGCGTTTGACAGCAGCTATGCGCAGAAGCTGGGAGTGGATGTAGACAATCTCCTGATCTCCCAACCCGACTATGGCGAGCAAGCCCTTGAAATTGCCGACCGGCTGATCCTGTCCGGCGCCCTCGACGTAGTGGTCATCGATTCCGTTGCCGCCCTTGTACCCAAAGGGGAGCTGGAAGGGGAGATGGGCGACAGCAAGATGGGCCTCCAGGCCAGGCTGATGTCGCAGGCATTGAGAAAGCTCACGGCCACCATCAGCAAGACCAATACCATTTGCATTTTCATCAACCAGTTGCGCGAAAAGATCGGGGTCATGTTCGGCAATCCCGAAACTACCACCGGCGGTAATGCCCTGAAGTTCTATGCTTCGGTTCGTCTCGATATCCGCCGCGTAGCCCAGATCAAGGATGGGGAAGAAGCAATAGGCAACCGCGTTAAAGTAAAAGTGGTGAAAAATAAAGTGGCGCCTCCTTTCCGCAGCGCCGAGTTCGATATCGTTTTCGGGGAAGGCATATCCAAAACCGGGGAGATCATCGATATGGGCGTTGAGCTGAACATCATCCAGAAAAGCGGAAGCTGGTTCAGCTATGGCTCCGACAAGCTGGGCCAGGGCAGGGATACCGTAAAGGATCTCCTCCACGATAATCCCGAACTGTCGGCAGAAATAGAAACCAAGATCAGGGAAAAGATCAAGGAAATACAGGCAGCCGGTTAAGCGCCAATAAACAAGTATTTGTCAGACTTAAATATGGGT
>CAYYZJ010000773.1:0-3758 GCA_964475615.1 uncultured Flavitalea sp.
TATATTCTTCGGGAGTAGTAAGATTATGAACGCCGCGGATCCTGGCCAACAGGGTATCCACATCCTGGAAAGTCCAGGGAATGAATGCCAGGAATCCTTTTGCGGTTTCGGGTTTGCGCGATTGCACCTCACGGATCTTTACCAGGTGCTCGAACCGCTCGGCAATGGTTTCCACATGGCCGAACATCATGGTTGCCGAAGTGGTGATGTGCAGCTTATGCGCTTCATGCATAATATCGAGCCATTCCTGCGATCCGCATTTTCCTTTGCTGATCAGCCTTCTTACCCGGTCAACCAGGATCTCTGCACCGGCTCCGGGCAGGGAATCCATGCCGGCATTCCGCAATTCCACCAGCACATCGTGATGGCTCATCTTTTCCAGCTTGCAGATATGGGCCACTTCTGGAGGGCCCAGCGTATGCAGTTTCAGGGTGGGATAAAGCGATTTCAATTGCCTGAACAGCGAAGTATAAAATTCCAGTCCCAGCTCGGGATGATGGCCGCCCTGCAGCAGCAACTGGTCGCCTCCCCAGCGGAATGTCTCTTCTATCTTTCTTTTATAGGTTTCGATATCCGTAATATAGGCTTCGGGATGCCCGGGCACGCGGTAAAAATTGCAGAACTTGCAATTGGCGATGCATACATTGGTAGTATTCACATTCCGGTCTATCTGCCAGGTTACCTTTCCATAAGGAACCTGCTTTTTTCTCAATGCATCCGCCACATACATCAGCTCTGCAAGCGGCGCCTGCTCAAATAAAAGCACGCCTTCTTCCACGCTCAGGAATTCCCCGTTCAGGGCCCTGGTATATAATCCATGCAGATCCATCGCCAACTGTATTTGTATGATCAAAATTAAGGCAGCCGCGCCATATTTTATGCCAACGGCCGATGCAGTAAAAAAATTTCGGTATATTTAAAAAGCGATTGCATCGCTTTTGGCTCCCAACGCTCGATAAAGAAGCAATTGATGTGTTCAGGCCAAAAGATAAAAAACCAGGTCTAACCATGTGCTTTCTGAAAAATGCCTTAACGGGACATTCGACTGCTGCCGGAAAACATCTCAGTCTCTTTGCTGCTATGCTCCTGCTTTTTTCATCTATGAAGGGAAAGGCGCAGGAAGAATTCATTCCGCCTCCTGCGAGGCTCATCACCACTATTCCTTTCAGTACATTCACAGGCGGCGTGGTGGTGATCAAGGCGCGACTGGGCGATTTTCCCGATTCGCTCAATTTTATTATGGATACCGGGAGCGGCGGCATCTCCCTCGATTCTACTACCAGTGTTCGGCTGAATTTGTTGCCCAAGCCTTCCGACAAAACCATCCGCGGTATTGCCGGCATCAGGCAGGTGAGATTTGTTTATAATCAAACCCTGCATCTCCGCAATCTTGCCGTCGACAGCCTGGATTTTCATGTGAATGATTACGATATTCTCAGCAGTGTGTATGGCGACAAGATCGACGGCATCATCGGATACAGCTTTTTTTCGCGCTATATCGTAAAGATCGATTACGACAGCTCCAGGATTTATGTATATACAAAGGGAAATATCAAATATCCGAGAGGAGGTTTTCTGTTCAAGCCGGTGCTCGTTAATCTTCCGATACAGACAGCCAGGATAAGGGATGCCGTTGAGATCAATTCAAGATTTTATTTCGATACAGGAGCCGGCTTATGCCTGCTGCTTTCGGAAGATTTCGTCAGCGACAGCACTTTGCTGAGAAGCAAAAAAAGTCCCTTGCAGACGCAGGCCGAAGGGCTTGGCGGAAAAACCGATATGAAGCTGACCACCATCAGGGATCTGAAATTCGGCCCATACCGTTTCCGGAATGTGCCTACTTATATTTTCAATGATGAGTATAATGTAACTTCCTATCCTTATCTCGGCGGGCTCATCGGCAATGATATCCTTCGCCGGTTCAATGTATACCTCAACTATGACCACCGGGATATTTACCTGGTTCCCAATTCGCATTACCGCGATCCTTTCGACTACTCTTATACCGGCCTCGGCATTTACTGGATAAACGGGGAAATAGTGGTAGGCGATGTGATCAGGGATTCGCCGGCAGATAAGGCAGGTTTTAAAGTGGATGATATCATCCTGGCCGTGAACAATAATTTCAGCAAGAACATCCAGGTCTACAAGAACATGCTTCAGAACATAGGCGAAAAGATCAGGTTTGTCGTCAAGCGGCAGTCCGGACTGGAACAGCTTACCCTCAAGGTGAGAAGCATTTTATGAAATCTTGTTAAGTTTGTGTTTTTTCGTGAATCGTCAGTCGTGAATCGTGAGAAAATAATCCCGCTACTCCCGACGGACTTTGCACGACTGACGAAAAGCAATATCAACAATGATCCATTTTGAAAAGTTCCGGTTGTCGAACGGACTGAAGCTGATCGTGCATGAAGATCATTCCACTCCCATGGCTGTGCTGAATGTGCTTTATGATGTGGGTGCAAGGGATGAAGACCCCGGCAAGACCGGCTTTGCCCATTTGTTCGAGCACCTGATGTTCGGCGGCTCCATCAATATCAATGATTTTGAAACACCGCTTCAACTGGCCGGCGGAGAAAACAATGCCTTCACTACAAACGATATCACCAATTATTATATCCAGTTGCCCGCTGAAAATATTGAAACGGCATGCTGGCTCGAAAGCGACCGCATGCTTTCACTGGCTTTCAGCGAAAAAAGCCTGGAAGTGCAGCGAAAAGTAGTGAGCGAAGAATTCAAGGAGCATTATATCAACAAGCCCTATGGCGATGTATGGTTCAAGCTGCGTGAGCTGGCCTATAAAGTGCATCCATACAGATGGATGACCATTGGTCAGGAGCTCAGCCATATCGAGAATGCCCGGCTCGAAGATGTAAAGCATTTCTTCTCCAGGCATTATACACCGGCCAATGCCATCCTGGTAATTGCCGGCAATATCAATACCGAACAGGCGAGGCAGCTTGCTGAAAAATGGTTCGGCAATATTCCTCCCGGAGAAAAATATATTCGCCATATTCCGCAGGAGCCGAAGCAAACAGAAGCCCGCAGGCTCGAAGTAAAAGCCGATGTTCCGCTGGATGCTTTGTACAAGGCCTGGCACATGGCTCCGCGGCTGGAGGAAGGATATTATGTTGCCGAGCTGATTTCCGAAGTGCTGGGTGGAGGAGGATCTTCGAGATTGCACCAGGCGCTCGTAAAAGAAAAAAAACTATTCAGCAATATAGAATGCTATCATACCGACTCTACAGATGCAGGGCTGCTGGTGATCGAAGGCAAGCTCATTAAAGGAGTGGATATGAAACAGGCCGATGAAGCCATAGAACAAGAGCTTCAAAAAATAAAAACGGAAAAGATTGACGAAAAGGAGCTCGTTAAAGTAAAGAACAAAACGGAATCGGCCATTGTATTTGAAGATATGAGTGTAATGAACCGGGCCGCCAGCCTGGCTATTTATGAATTGCTGGGCGATGCCGATATGATGAATACCGAGCTGGGAAAATACCAGCAGATAACGGCAGAAAAAATACTGGAAACGAGCAGAGCGCTGTTTGATGAAAGCAATAGCAATACGTTGTATTATTATTCCGGGAATTAATAAAAAAACCCGAACAGCCAAAGCGGGATTTTTTGCTGATGCCCTATTTCTATATCATCGGCGGCGATATATGCATTTTGAAGATGTTTTATTTGCCGGCTGTTTTTTTTCCTGCCGCCGACCTCAAATGTATATTTTCCAATAGTAAAATCACCTTCCTGTG
>CAYYZJ010000774.1:0-8000 GCA_964475615.1 uncultured Flavitalea sp.
CTCGAACATGCCGGCTCTCCATACGATATTTTTGTCATAACCTGGTCGATGGCCGACAATTGCCTGATCGATGCCGATCTGCCCGAAGCGGTAAAGCAATGGAATAACATCTATGCCTATCCGAAGCTGATCATTGCCGGAAGCAGGGAGATCGTGGATGCTTATGAGAAAAAATATGGAAAGCTCATTCCCGAACAAAGGGGAGATTTCACCGAATTCTGGACAGAAGGACTTGGCTCCGACGCCAAAAGCGTAGGCGCCGCCCGGCGCGGAAAAGAAGACCTGATACAGGCAGAGACACTATCGGTGATGCTTAAACGAAAAGCAGCCGGACCGGATTCCGCATGGGAAAATTTGTTCCTGGCGGCAGAACATACCTGGGGCTACCAGGATCCCAGGGCGCCCCTGGCCAGGATCATCGAAGCCAGAAAGGCCGCTTATTTTACCGACGCCGAACGCCAAAGCAAACAGGCCATACAGCAGGCGCTCGCTCCCATGGAAAAAACAGGCGGTTCATCGTTCGTGGTTTTCAATACGCTCTCCTGGCGCCGTGATGGATTGGTAACCTTGTCTGCTGATCAAAGCAAGGCCGGCGACAAAGTATTGGATGACGAGGGTCATGAAGTTCCGGCACAACGCCTTTCCGGCGGCGAGCTGGTATTTATGGCCAAAGACATCCCGGCGCTGGGATGCAAAAAATTTACGGTAGCGCCCGGCAAATACAGCACGGGCAGCGACCTGAAGGTCAATGGCACTACTTTAAGCAACCGATTTTTATCGGTAACGCTGGACGAACAGACAGGCAATATCTCCAGCATGATCGATCTGCAAACAAAGCAGGAGTATGTAAATGCCGGATCGGATGTAATGCTGAACAGTTTTTATTATCTGCCTGGCGTTTTCAACGGCAAGGCTGCTCCGGGCAAGCCAGGCACCGCAACCAGTGTGGCCATCGAGGTCAGGGAGAATGGGCCGCTCGTCATTTCGCTGGTAGCAAAATCCAATGCAGAAGGCTGCAACTGGCTTTCGAGAGAAATTCGTTTGGTGAAAGACCAGCCTTATGCCGAGATCATCAATTCCTTCGACAAGATTGCCACGCTGAAAAAGGAAGGCATTCATTTCGGATACGATTTCAATATTCCGGCAGGCGCCATACACATGGACATCCCGCTGGGTGTGATGACGCCGGAAAAAGACCAGTTGCCGTCATCCAACAAAAACTGGTATGCCTTTCAGCGCTGGATCGATATTTCCAATAAGCATTACGGCGTAACCTGGACGGCCATCGAAGCGCCCATTGTTGAGTTCGGCGGCATCACCGGCAATATATTGGACGGAGCCCGCCAATATGAGCTATGGATAAAAAAACTAAATCCCACCCAAACCATTTATTCCTGGGTATTGAACAATCATTGGGATACCAATTTCCCATTGCAGCAGGGCGGTATAATGACATTCAAATACATGATCCGGCCGCATAATGGACTGTATGATCCTGCTGCCGCCAACCGTTTCGGCCTTGAGCGGCACAGGCCCTTCATTGCTGTTGAAGCGGATAAAAAGCCAACCGGCACGGCGCTTGTTTCGATAGATAATCCCAACATAATGATCACTGCGCTTAAACCTAGCGACGACGGGAAAGCAGTCATTGTGCGGGTTAGATCGGTCTCGGGCCGGGCAGAGCAGTTAATCCTAAAATGGCCTTCCGGATCGCCGAAGTCCGTTTTTACCTGCCGTCCCGATGAAAAGCCGCTGGAAAAAAATTCCGGGGCAATCGCATTGCCCCCTTATGGAACAGCCGGTTTCCGGATCGAATTTTGAGCAATGACTGAGGTCTGAAGCCGGAGGCCGGAATAGGAATATACTACAACATCTAAGTAATGACAATATGAATACATTTTTTAAAGGCGCTGCATTTACTTTTCTGGCGGCTTGCATTGGGGCTAACGTTAATGGACAATCGAAAACGATCTGGGAGATCGGGGCTTCCGATAACCGCAGCACGGGCATGGCCATGGCCCCATCCGGTTATCAAAAATTTTTGGAACATGATTTCGGCTGGGAAGACCGCTATTATCTTGTCGGCTATTCCAGGCCGGAAGAAGATTTTCCTTATGTGCTGCCCGGGCCTAAAGACAGTTTCGGCGGCACCGCGCCTACTGCGGGCATCCGGTCGCAGGTATTGAATATCCTCTTTGGCTTCGATAAGATGCCGGCTTCAGGCAACTGGAAGCTGGTGATCGACATGCTCGGCTATAACGGAGCCGATCCTCCTTTGTTCAAAGTAACGATCAACGGAAAAACTTTTGAATCCCGATTGCCGAAAGCAGCCGGAAATAAAGCTCTCCTGGAAGGCGACTGGTCTGCTGCCAAAGAGCATCTCATGGAAATTCCCATTGAACCGCGTGTATTGCATACCGGGGGAAATGAAATACAGTTAACCTCATTGAACGGATCCTGGATCGTATTTGACCAGCTAAGGCTGGAAGGCCCTGCATCGGCAATCTTAACATCACCAAAAGATATTTTCATCAGGGAAGTAAAACCTGCCCGCTATGAAATTGTGCAGGATGGCAAACGTGTTCAACCGTTATTGGTAGATGTAGAACATTTAAGCGGCGAGCCTGTGCTGGCCGTCCGGCTGGATGGCATGCAGGTATTTGAAGAAAAAATAGAAAAAGGCAGATACCAGTTTGAAGTGCCCATGCCGAATGTATCGAAATCAACACAAAGCCGGTATGAGATCGTATTGAACGGACAGGTGATGGAAAGCGGCATTGTAAAACGATCGCCCCAGCCATTGGCCATGCTGGCCGATTATGTAGATACCAGGATCGGATCGGCGCATTCGCGCTGGATGATCGCTCCCGGGCCATGGATGCCTTTCAGCATGGTGAAGTTAAGTCCGGATAATCAGAATGCCGGCTGGCAGGCAGGCTATGATCCTACTTTTGAAAGCATCGGCCTGTTCAGCCATATACACGAATGGACGATGGCCGGGCTGGGCATGCTTCCCGTTAACGGCCCAGTGAAAATAAAAACGGGTGATGAAGACCTTCATGATAAGGGCTATCGTTCGCGAATAGATAAATCCACGGAAGAAGCGCCGCTGGGCTATTATAAAGTGTTGCTCAGCGACTATCATATCAAAGCAGAGCTTACGGCAACCACCAGGTGCAGCTTTCAGCGGTACACTTATCCCAGGGCAACGGATTCGCGCGTGATCATCGACCTGCAGATTCCTGCGGAATACAATTATTCCATCGAGGAGGTGAGTGTAAAAAAAGTGAGCGACCACCGGCTGGAAGGGTTCAGCAAACAGCATAGTCCGGGCGTATGGGGCAATGACGTAAGCCAGGATTATACCGTTCATTTCGTTATTGAATTCGACCAGCCCATCAAAAAATTCGGCACCTGGCTCAACGATAGCCTGAGGAGCGCCGATATCACGAATGCAGGTCATGTAACCGATGCAGGCGCTTATGTTGAGTTCGATACGCGGAATAACCCGGTGGTGCAGGTGCGCACCGGCATCTCGCTGGTGAGCATAGACAATGCCGCAGAAAATTTACGAAAGGAAATAACGGTGCCGTATAACTGGAGTTTTGATGGAGTGCGCAATTACCAGCGCCAAACCTGGAACGACCTGTTGAAGCGGGTAACCATCAGCAGCAACGACCGCCGGGAGAAACTACGCTTTTATACCAATGTATATCGTGCTTTATGCAGCCGCAATACCTGGAGCGATGTGAACGGCCAATGGGTGGATGCCAATGAAAAAATCCAGCAGCTCGATACCGGCGATGTAGCGCTTGGCTGCGATGCTTTCTGGAATACGTTCTGGAACCTGAACCAGTTCTGGAATCTCGTAACGCCTGAATGGTCTTCGCACTGGGTAAAATCGCAGTTGGCCATGTACAATACCGGAGGCTGGCTGGCCAAAGGCCCTGCGGGCATGGAATATATTCCGGTAATGGTGGCAGAGCATGAAGTGCCTTTGATTACAAGCGCCTATCAAATGGGCATCCGCGATTATGATGTGGAGAAAGCGTTTGAAGCTGCCTATAAAACACTGACCACTCCTGCGCAAAAAGTAGGCGGCGGACTGGCCGGCAATGAAGACCTGCCTGCCTATCTGCAATATCATTATGTTCCTTACGACAAAGGCCGTTTTTCCAACACGCTGGAATTTGCTTATGACGACTGGACGCTGGCCCAGTTCGCAAAAGCGTTGGGAAAAAAGAAAGAGTATGATGAGCTGATCAACCGGTCGGGCTGGTGGAAAAATGTGATCGACAAAGAGACTGGCTATGCCCGCCTGCGAAAATCGGACGGAAGCTGGTTTCCCGATTTCGATCCTTTTAAATCAGGAGCCAACCGGCATTATGTGGAAGGCAATGCATGGCAGCTCACTTTTTTCGTTCCGCAAGACGTTCCCGCGCTGATCGATACCATCGGCATCAGGCGTTTTACCGATCGCCTGCAATGGGGTTTTTCAGAAAGCGACAAATGGCGCTTCAATGCACCCAATGAACAGTATTGGGATTATCCGGTGATCCAGGGCAACCAGCAGTCCATGCATTTTGCATTTTTATTCAACTGGGCCGGCCAGCCCTGGCGCACACAGCAATGGAGCCGCGCCGTGCTGGATCGGTATTATGGTTATGATATAGCCAATGCCTATTTGGGCGATGAAGACCAGGGACAGATGAGCGCCTGGTTCGTGATGGCGGCGCTGGGCCTTTTTCAGACAGACGGCGGCTGCCGCATCGATCCCATTTATGAAATAGCCAGCCCCCTCTTCTCCAAAGTAACCATCGACCTGGGAGAAAAATACGGAAGAGGAAAAACCTTTGAAATCGAAGCGAAGAATGTATCCAGGCAAAACAAGTATATACAGTCGGCCACACTTAACGGAAAACCATTGCAGGCATGCTGGTTCCCCGCAAGTGAATTGCTGAAAGGCGGAAAGCTCGTACTCGAAATGGGGCCGCAGCCGGATACAAGCTGGGGTGTAACCGATCTTCCTACTTCAGTGAAATAATGCTGCGCCGGTATGACCTTTGAAGAACATATTGCATCAGCGCTAAATTGAATGCTTCAAAAATATGCCGCGCAGCCTGCTATCAACGCAATGAAAAAAGGTATCTTTTTTGTTGGTTGAATACGGGATGGCGCTGGGGCATTTTTTATACAAACCCGATAACGGGCTATGTAATTTATTCCTCCCTCTCTGTTTTCCGTATGGACAATATTCAATCTCTTCATAACATCTTTATCACGCTGCATGCCATTGCGGCAACAACCGGGTCTTTCGTATCGCTTCCGCTTTTATTTTCGTCCAGGTATTTTGCAGACAGGCGTTTGTTTATTGTTTACTGGTGGTCGATCATCGCGTTCTTTATTTTCCTGCTTGGAGCTATGATAGTATACTGGCTTAGATACGGCAATGCCGAAAGAATAGTCTTTGCAGGTTTGCTTGTACTGGCAGGGTACATGATCTACAGAGCCTGGAAAGCAGGCCGGGCACTAAAAAGCCGGAAGCCTGATTTTATCGATCATACCGGCTTTAACCTCATCTCTTTTATTGAAGGCTTTATTATCGTCAGTTTGCTAAGCACCCCGGTATGGATCATTGCATTGGCTGCAGTGCTCGGGTATATTGCAGGGCGGTATGCCATTGTCTTTGCCAAACGAAGAAATGCGCTTCAGCCTTGATTTTTATTTCTGCTCCTCTTTCTTTTTTTCAATATTCTCTCCGCCCAGCACGGTCATTCCGGGAAGTCCGCCCAGTTGCATGCTTTCCACGGCAGTGCTTGGCACGATGACGATCTTGGCATTCTGTTTCAGTCCCTCATACAGCATATTCATGGCCCTCAGGTGCAATGAGCAGGCTTATCCTGCCACCTTCAATTCCACGCACTGAATATGCCCAGGTTGCACCGATACCAAAGATGACAATAAATATCAATAGCGGAAACAAGCTCTTGCCCTGCATCGCTTCATTTCCAATAAAGACCGCATATAACATGCCATGCATGCTGCCGTCTGGCATAATATTTTACCTCATTTAAAAATAAACACGTTACTATGGGAAAGGACAGAGAAGGAAGATTCCATCCTAAAAAAGGCAGGCCCTCCGGTTCCAAAGAGGAAGGGTTGGGACTGAGGCCGTCTATGGATCCGGAACAACTGGAGCAGGATCAGAAAATGACTGAAAAATATACCAAGGGCCCTGACACGCTTTCAGAAAATGTGCATCTCCTGCATCCAAACAGGAATACCAATAAAAAAAGGGATTATATCCAGGAAGCTGATCCCGATAACCCCAGCGATAAAACCGTAACTGAAAAATTCAAAGAGGAATATACCGGAACGGCCCCTGCTGAAATGCTCGGAATATTCAGCAGGGACACATTTGCAACGCTGGCCGATTTCAGCAGCGCAATCTGTATCTCATTTTATCTCCCCACGCACCGCAAAGGGATCGAGGTAAATGAACAATATGATCTCATCGAATACAAGAACCTGCTGCAGGATGCAGAGGCAGCGCTGAATAAAAGAAAGATTGAAGAGATAGAAATCAAAAAATTACTGAAGCCCGGTTACGATCTGCTCGGCAATGATGCGTTCTGGCATAATCTGCCGCAAGGTCTTGCTTTCTTTATTGCAGACGGTTATTTTCAATACGCCCGGCTTCCGTTTTCTCCCCAAAAACAAATGCTGATCGATAAAAAATTTTTTATCAGTCCGCTGGTGGAAGCCATGGTTGAGCCGGAATATTTTTATCTGCTGGTGATGAGCAAAAAGCAGGTGAAATTTTTCAGGGCCGATAAATTCGGGATCGAACATCTTCCTGTCGATGAGCTTCCTGCAGGCATCGACGATGTGGTTCACTTTGAAGAAAAGGATGATCAGAAGCTTTTCCGTACAGGCGGAAGCGGCGCCGGCGGAGGCGCCAATTATCATGGCATCGGTGCAGGAAAGCCGGATGAAAAAGAAAACGTTTCGCTTTATCTGAAAGAAGTCGACAATACATTGTGGAAATCCGTTCTGCACAATGAAACCGCTCCCCTCCTGCTTGCCGGAATCGAATATATGATACCGTTATACCGGGAAGTCAGCCATTATAAATTCATCTGGCCCGATGCCATTGCTCACGGCGGACTGGAACGCGAGCCGGATTCAGCGCTGTACGATATGGCCATGAAAAAAATGGAGCCTTATTTCAGGCAAAGGCTCAATGATGCGATGCGTGAATATTTCAACCAGTCGGCCAAACCATTGACCAGCACGCTGCCTTCCGTGATCATTCCCGCTGCTTATTACGGACGGGTGAAATATCTTTTTGTAGCAAAGGATGAGCATATCTGGGGAAGATTTGACGAGCAGAATAACCTGCTGTTCATGGACAAGGAACAAAAGGGAGATGATGATTGCCTGGTAGACCAGTCAGTGATCCGCACCATCCTGAATGGCGGAGAAGCTTTCCTGCTGACCAGGGAAAACATGCCGGATCAAAGCACGCTGGCTGCCGTAATGCGGTATTGATCGTGGGGAACGGAAGTAGCAGAAGTGTTGCAAATCTTACCATAAATCCATGAAAGAAGCGGGGCCGCAGGTAACGCGGGTGAAGAAAGAAGATCGTGTGGTAGTATCTTTGCTGTTGCCTGCGGCCGCTGCTTTTGTTGTTCCCCTGGCCGGAATAAAAAATTCTTCTTTGTAAATCATGAACTTATACCCGGACCCGGTTTTTTTCCGCCGTTTCCCGTACGATTTTTGTCCAAAACGCTTTTAATAGCTTAATCCGACCCAATCCTAACACGACCCTATGAAACACATAGATTATTTGTATTTCAATATCTATCATTACATCTACCGGATCAGCCAGTACCGTCAGCATTTCACGGTGCGCATCCAGGCCATGTATGCCTTCACGCTTGGTTCAGGAGGATGGCTGCTTTTATTTGAATCGGTTTACCTGCATTTCATCAAACATT
>CAYYZJ010000775.1:0-3380 GCA_964475615.1 uncultured Flavitalea sp.
GCGCCATCATCGGCGCCGGTTTGTTTGTACGCACGGCAGCAGCAGCCGGCGGACATGCAGGCCCCGCTGTAACGATCTCTTTTATTGTAGCAGCTATCGGGTGCGCTTTTGCGGGACTTTGCTATGCAGAATTTGCTTCCATCATTCCCATTGCAGGGAGTGCATATACTTATGCCTATGCCACCATGGGTGAGCTGATAGCCTGGATCATCGGCTGGGCCCTGGTGCTGGAATATGCACTTGGTGCAGCTACGGTTTCTATTTCCTGGAGCGAATATCTCAACAACCTCCTGGGAGGGAGGATACCTTATGAATGGTGCCATTCTCCTTTTGAATCGGCATTGGATAATAGCAATGTGCTCCATCATGGCATCATCAACATTCCGGCCTTATTCATTCTCATTGTACTGACGCTATTGCTCATCAAGGGCACCCATGAATCTGCTATTGTGAATGCCGTTATCGTGATCATCAAGGTATCGATCGTGCTGGTGTTTATTGCCGTAGGCTGGCAGTTCGTAAAAAGCGCCAATCATACGCCTTATATGATCCCTGCCGATGCCAAACCGGCTATTCAGCCCGATGGTTCGGAATATTCCTATCTTCCTTTTGTGAACCATGGATGGGGTGGAATACTGAAAGGCGCAGCCATTGTATTCTTCGCATTTATCGGGTTCGATGCAGTGTCCACTGCAGCGCAGGAAGCAAAAAATCCGCGGAAAGATATGCCTGTCGGTATTCTCGGGTCTCTTTTTGTCTGCACTATCTTATATATTCTTTTTTCCTTCGTGCTTACCGGCGTGGCCCCCTATACCGATTTTGTAAAGGCCGGGAAAGAAGCATCGGTTTCTTATGCCATTCAAACCTATATGCATGGGTACGGCTGGCTCTCCACGCTGGTAAATATTGCCATCCTTGCCGGCTTTTCTTCAGTGATCCTCGTGATGCTGCTGGGGCAGAGCCGGGTATTCTTCACCATGTCGAGCGATGGCCTGCTGCCGAAAGTATTTTCAGAGCTGCATCCCAAATTCAGAACGCCTTATAAGAGCAATCTCATTCTCTTCATATTCGTCGGACTGTTTGCCGGATTCGTTCCCGGCAGCGTAGCCGGCGACCTCACTTCCATCGGCACCCTGCTTGCTTTTGTACTGGTTTGCGTGGGCGTCATCATCCTCAGAAAAAAGGATCCCGACCTGGTCCGTCCTTTCAAAACACCGCTTGTTCCTGTGGTGCCGATACTGGGCATGATCGTATGCTCGGCCATGATCCTCAGTCTATGGGGCACTACATTGCTCACTGCTTTTGTATGGATGCTGCTCGGATTATTCATTTACTTCGGCTACAGCAAGAATAACAGCAAGCTATCACGGATTTAGGGATTATACAGAGCCTCATTAAAGATCGCTCACATCGTGAAATCTTTAATAATCTGCGGAATCCGCGATAAAAATCCAGAAATCCGCGATATTTTTGCACCCCAAATTCAAACCATCAATGGGTCGCATATTCGAAGTACGTAAAGCCACCATGTTTGCCCGCTGGGACAGGATGGCCAAGCAGTTTACCCGTATCGGAAAGGAAATAGCCATCGCTGTTAAAGCCGGCGGGCCGGATCCCAATACCAATCCGGCGCTGCGCCGCTGCATCCAGAATGCCAAGAGCGTGAACATGCCCAAGGATCGTGTGGAAGCAGCCATCAAAAGAGCGCAGGGCAAGGAGATGGACAACTATGAAGAAATTCTATACGAAGGCTATGGCCCTCATGGTGTGGCCATCCTGGTAGAAACGGCCACCGACAATCCTACCCGCACTGTTGCCAACGTACGTTCTCATTTCAATAAAGGGAACGGAAACCTGGGCACCAGCGGCAGCGTGAGCTTCCAGTTTAAGAAAATGGGCGTTTTCAAATTAAAGCCCGAAGGCATCAACCAGGATGAGCTGGAGCTGGAGCTGATCGATGCAGGACTGGAAGAAATGGGAGAAGGAACCGGCGAGAACGGCGAGCCGGTACTTGTGCTGCGCACGGCTTTCAGCGATTTCGGCAATATGCAGAAAGCCCTTGAAGAAAAGCACATCACGCCTATCAGCGCCGAAGTGGAATGGATACCGGCAACTACTGTTGAGCTGCCTGAAAACCAGGCGCAGGAAGTGCTGAAGTTGGTTGACAGGTTAGAGCAGGATGAGGATGTGCAGAAGGTGTTTCATAATTTGCAATAGGCAATGGGCAATATGCAATGGACAAGAGCGAGATTAATGGCAAACCATTGAGTAATTTCAAGATTCTTATATGGCTGCTAAAAACGTTAAAGAAACGAAGGTATATCAGAAAGCATTCGCCTTGGCCATGGAAATATTCGAGATTTCAAAGTCATTTCCTAAAGATGAAGTTTACTCCTTAACAAATCAGATTCGGAAATCTTCGAGAAGCGTCTGCGCATGTCTTGCCGAAGCTTATAGGAAGAAAAAATATTCGGCACATTTTATTTCAAAAATTACGGATTCTGACATGGAGAATTCAGAAACCACCGTTTGGATTGATTTTGCGATAGCCTGCAAATATATCACTCAAGAAAAGTATCTCAACTTAATTTCAAAAAATGAAGAAATCGGAAAACTCTTAAATCACATGCTAAACAACCCCGACAAATACTAAATACTTTCATATTGCCAATTGCCCATTTCCCTCACTCCCTCATCATCTCCCTGACCACATCAACAATCTCCTCCGCATTAGGTTTGCTGAAATAATCCCCGTCACTGGCATAAGCGGGGCGATGAGCCTGTGCGGTAATAGTTCTCGGGGCAACATCGAGCCAGCGATAGCCGCCTTGTTCTTCCATTACCTTATTGAACATATAGCCGGCAGCGCCGCCGGGAACGTCTTCATCAACAAATACAATGCGGTTGGTCTTTTTGAGCGATTCGAGTATGCGGTGATGGATATCGAAAGGCAGTAAGGTCTGCACATCGACCACCTCGCAATGAATACCTAATTCCTGAAGCGTGGCAACCGCCTCTTCCACGATGCGGAGCGTGGAGCCGTAGGAAACAATGGTAACATCGTCGCCTTCCCTTATAATTTCAGGAACGCCTAACGGTACCGTATATTCGAGGAGATTGGAAGGGAGCTTTTCTTTCAGGCGGTACCCGTTCAGGCATTCCACCACCAGTGCCGGGTCTACTCCGTGCAGCAGGGTATTGTACATGCCTGCAGCCTGAACCATATTGCGGGGAACGCATACATAAAGCCCGCGCAGCGAATGGATGATGGTGCCCATGGGCGAGCCGCTGTGCCAGATGCCTTCGAGGCGATGGCCACGGGTGCGGATGATCAGGGGGGCGGTCTGCTTTCCGGCCGTCCGGTATTGCAGCGAGGCGAG
>CAYYZJ010000776.1:0-1944 GCA_964475615.1 uncultured Flavitalea sp.
ATTGATGGAGATATTGTCGATAAATTCAATGGATCCTTTTTTTTCAGCAGGAGCAGCGGATTGTTGCACAGCCAGCGGTCTCGTGCTGCGGCAAGCCATGAGTACAAGAATAAAAGAAAAAATGAACAGATTCCTCATTTATGCTGAACGCTCAACGCTTAACGCGAAACGCGGGGTAAAAATAGCAAATAAAGGGCCATTTATGCTGAACGCATAACGCCGAACGCGGAACGCAAAAAAATCGATAGCGTTCAGCATTCTGCGTCCAGCGTAAATGGGGAAATCTTGTGACGAGTTTCGATCCCCAATAGCATTTTGTTGGCTAATTTTGTTCACTGAACACAGAATGCGAACCACAACCCCGCGTTCCGCGTTAAGCATTAAGCGTTCAGCCTATGTGCCAATTTTCCCATTTACACGTCCACACCCAGTTCTCCCTGCTCGACGGGGCTGCATCCATCCAATCCCTTTATAAAAAAGCGGTGAAAGAGAATATGCCCGCACTGGCCATCACCGATCACGGCAATATGTTCGGGGCCTTTGAATTTGTTGCGGAAGCCTATAAGCATAAAAATGATGACGGAAGCCTGAAGGTGAAGCCCATTGTGGGCTGTGAATTTTATGTGGTGGAAGACAGGCACCGGAAAATATTCACCAAAGAGCAGAAGGATGAACGCTATCACCAGGTGCTGCTGGCCAAAAACAAAACCGGCTACCAGAACCTGATCCGCCTCACTTCGCTGGGATATACCGAAGGCATCTACAGCAAATACCCGCGAATCGACAAAGAGCTGATCGAAAAATACCGCGAAGGGCTGATCGCTACCACCTGCTGCATCGGCGCCTATGTTCCGCAGACCATCCTGCATGAATCGGAAGAGAAGGCAGAGAAAGAATTCAAATGGTGGCTGGACATGTTCGGCGAGGATTATTTCATCGAACTCCAAAGGCATAATATCAAAGAGCAGGAAAAGATCAATAACCGCCTGCTGCAATTCTCCAAAAAATATAATGTGCCGGTCATTGCCACCAACGACAGCCATTATACCGACCGCGACGATTATAATGCCCACGATATTCTGCTTTGCATCAACACCGGCGAAAAACAAAGCACGCCGGGCTACGACGATTTCGTGAATGATGATGCCAATGTTAAAAACCGGCGGTTCAAATTTCCTAACGACCAGTTCTATTTCAAGTCGACCGAAGAAATGAAAACGCTGTTCAGCGATGTGCCTGAAGCGATCGACAATACCAACCTGGTTGCCGACAAAGTGGAATTGCTGAACCTAAAAAAAGATATCCTGCTTCCGGCATTTCCCATTCCGGAAAAATTCCAGATCCATGGCGACAACAACCTGAACCAGTGGGAATACCTAAGGCATATCACGTATGAAGGCGCCAAACAACGCTATAGCGAGATCAATGCGGATATACAGGAACGCATCGATTTCGAGCTGTTCACCATCAAGACCATGGGCTTTGCCGGCTACTTCCTCATCGTCAGCGATTTTATTAAAGCAGGGCGCGAGATGGGCGTTTTCGTAGGCCCCGGCCGCGGCTCAGCAGCAGGAAGCGTGGTGGCTTATTGCATCGGCATCACCAATATCGATCCCATAAAATACAACCTGCTCTTTGAGCGGTTCCTCAATCCCGACCGCAAGTCCATGCCCGATATCGATACCGATTTCGACGATGAAGGCAGGCAGAAAGTGATCGACTATGTAGTGAAAAAATATGGAAGGAACCAGGTGGCCCAGATCGTTACCTATGGCACCATGGCCGCCAAATCGAGCATCAAGGATGTGGCGCGGGTTATGGATCTTCCGCTCCCCGAATCGAATGCGCTGGCCAAGCTGGTTCCGGAAAGGCCGGGCATTACGCTCAACAGGGTGCTGCATGCCCCGCTCACCGTGAAAGATGGCGAAAAATCATTGGAAGAAA
>CAYYZJ010000777.1:0-2432 GCA_964475615.1 uncultured Flavitalea sp.
GGTTCCGGATCTTCTTCTACCACCACAAAAGATACCGCTTCAACCAGCACCACTACCACGCCGCCTGCATCGGCAGCCGATGAAAAAGGGCTGGAGCTTATCGGGAGCAGCGATTGCACTACCTGCCACCGGTTGGACAAATCCTCTTCCGGCGCCACCATCGGGCCGGCTTACAGTGAAGTGGCTGCAAAATACGCTCCTGCTGCAGATACTACGGTCGACCGGCTGGTGGATAAGGTGATCAAAGGCGGCCAGGGAGTATGGGGACAGGTTCCCATGACCCCGCATCCTGCTTTGTCGAGAGACGATGTAAAGGAAATGGTGAAATATATTTTATCGCTCAAAAAATAACTACACATGAAACAGATTCTATTGCTTGTCATCACAGCAGCCATGCTGAACAGTGCTCTTTTTGCCCAGGAAAATACGCTCAGCGCATCGGAAAAACAGGAAGGATGGAAATTACTTTTTGACGGTTCCACCCTTAAAGGCTGGCATGAATACGGTAAAAAAACAGCAGGAACCGCCTGGAAAACAGATGGCGGAGCTTTGCACCTCGATGCGTCCGATACCACCGGCGCGGATCTTGTTACCAATGACGAATTCAGCAATTATGACCTGAAGCTCGAATGGAAGATCTCCAAGAACGGCAATAGCGGCATCATCTTTAATGTTAAAGAATTGCCTCAATATGATGAAAGCTATAAAACAGGGCCCGAAATGCAGGTGCTCGATAACGACGGCCATCCGGACGGCAAGATCAAAAAGCATCGCGCCGGCGATCTCTATGATCTCATCTCTTCTTCATCAGAACCGGTGAAACCTGTCGGCGAATGGAACCAGGTAGAAATCAAATTGAACAAAGGCAAGCTGGATTTCTTTCTGAACGGCGTTCAAGTTGTTTCAACCACTATGTGGAATGCCAACTGGGATAATCTCGTTAAAGGAAGCAAATTCAAATCCATGCCGGGTTTCGCCAAATATAAAACCGGCCGCATCGCCTTGCAGGATCACGGCAACGATGTATGGTTCCGGAATATCAAGATCAGGAAGCTGTAGAAGAATAAGCAATGGGCAACAGGCAAAAATTGCTCATTGTTTATTATAAATCGCCAATTGCCCATTTGCCAATTAAAAAAAATGCCATTATGAAATACTTTACCATTATTGCAATCATCGCCTCCTGCCTGTTCATCATCAGCGCAAGGCCCGATCGCGACAAACCCAGGATACTGATCTTTTCCAAGACTAACGGCTACCGCCATGCGAGCATACCGGTGGGCATAGAAGCGATCAAAAAACTGGGCGCCGAACATGGTTTTGATGTGGATGCAACCGAAGATTCCCTCGCATTCAACAAAAAGAACCTGAAAAAATATAAGGCCATTGTGTTCCTCAGCCCTACCGGCAAAGTATTCGGCCTCGATGAAGAGCAGGCGCTGCAGGATTATATTCATAACGGCGGCGGCTATGTGGGCATTCATGCGGCCACCGACTGTGAATACGACTGGCCCTGGTATGGCCAGCTTGCCGGAGCTTATTTCAAATCTCATCCCAAGCAGCAGCAGGCCAAGCTCATCATCGTAAATAAAGACCATCCCTCCACCCGTTCATTGCCCGATACCTGGGAACGATTTGATGAATGGTATAATTTCAAGGAGCTCAGCAATAAGGTAAATGTGCTGATCAGGATCGATGAAAGCTCCTATACCGGCGGCGAGAATGGCGAAAACCATCCCATGGCCTGGTATCATGAGTTTGAAGGCGGAAGGGCTTTTTATACCGAGCTGGGCCACA
The DNA here is from genome assembly GCA_964475615.1 of uncultured Flavitalea sp. GTDB lineage: Bacteria > Bacteroidota > Bacteroidia > Chitinophagales > Chitinophagaceae > Puia. The sequence goes on from CAYYZJ010000777.1 coordinate 1,798, forward strand.
CGAATGAATCGTTCGCGGATTCTAATTATTTGAACCATATTCTCGGAGGCATCGAATATGCAATGGGAAAAAAATAGCGAATAGTGAATAGAATTCCTATTTTCTATTCACTGTTTCATCATCTTCTCCCTAATAGCCCTGAACTCGCTGCCCGGCTTCCATTGCGGGAAGTTTCTGGACTGGGCAAGCTTGTACCCGGTAAGGAATAATAATTTCAGGTCTTCTACCCCGCCTTCAAAACTCCAGTCGGGCTTTATTTCGTCGGAAGGTTTGTGATAATCGTTTTCGGTGAAATCATCGAGCTTTTTCTTTCCATAGCCTTCAGGCTTGCCGATGAAATCCACACCTATCTCAGTATAGAGCGCGGGAACGCCTTTCTTGGCAAATTCAAAATGATCGGAGCGATAGTAAGATCCTTTTTCAGGTTCTTCTTCCGGTCTTATTTTTCTTCCGAACGAAGCAGCTACTTTGGCCAGCGTGTCTTCAAGATAAGATTGACCGACGCCTACAACAATGATGTCTGAGGTTTTTGTCCAGGGATTGATCTCATCCATATTGATATCGGCCACTGTTTTCTTTAATGGATACAGCGGATTGCTTGCATAATATTTCGATCCCAGCAATCCCTGCTCTTC
>CAYYZJ010000778.1:0-3177 GCA_964475615.1 uncultured Flavitalea sp.
TCAATAACCGAATTTTTCCGATGCCCAGATGCCTGCGCAGCAGGATATGCGCTTTTACCATATCGCGGATAGTGACCAGCGGAAAGCTGCTGTAATAAGGCTGCTGCGTGGCCGGATCGATGCTCAGCGGGCCTGTTGTTCCATAGCAGGAGCCGAGTATATTTGCGCAAACGATGAAATGTTTTTTAGGATCGATGCAATGGCCTTCACCGATCAATCCAGGCCACCAGCGGGCTACTTCTGCATTGGCCGTCAGTGCATGGCAAATCCAGATCACATTATCCGCCGCAGCATTGAGGTTCCCGTAAGTGCAATAAGCGATGCTGATGCCGGCAAGGGTTTGGCCGTTTTCCAGCTCAAAGGGGTTATTGTAGTGAAAAAGTTCCATCGTCCGGATTCCCGTTTAAGGATGCAAAATAAGGGCATGGATGATTTACATTTGCAAAAATCTTTTTCATGATCCACATCGAGGTAAACCGGGTTAACGGCGATTTCGGCTTTGAAGCCGAAGATGAGCATGGCCATACAGTAACATTGGATACCAGTCCGGAAACAGGAGGCCGGAATTTCGGCGTGCGCCCCATGCAGATACTCCTGATGGGCATTGGCGGATGCAGCGGCATCGACGTGGTCTCCATTCTCAAAAAACAAAGGCAGACCATCGACAGCTTTCGCATTCATATCGACGGTGAAAGGGAACAGGGCAAAGAGCCTTCTTTATGGAAGCATATCAAGATCGTGTTCGAGCTCAAGGGCGAGATCGATCCTGAAAAAGCCAAGAGGGCCTGCGAGCTCTCCATCGACAAATACTGCTCCGTGGCCGCCACCCTGCGCGCAGCAGGCTGTAAGATTGAATGGGAAACGATTATAAAAACTAATTAACCAAATCACTCATCCTAAATGCATCCTTTAACAAAAGTCATCCGCACCCGGATCGACAGCACTCCTGAAATGGAGCATTCTTCCCCGCTTTTTCTGACCAGCAGTTTTCGTTTCGATAATGCGGAAGACATGCGTGCCGCTTTTGCCGATGAAACCGACGATAATATCTACAGCCGTTTCAGCAATCCCAACCTCAGGGAATTCAGCGACAGGATCTGTGTGCTGGAAGGAGCGGAAGACGGCTTTGCCACTGCTTCCGGCATGAGCGCGGTGTTTGCTTCTTTCATGACATTTTTAAAACAGGGAGATCATCTCCTTTCCTGCAATGCGATCTTCGGAAGCACGCATACCATCATCACCAAATATCTCGTCAGGTACGGCATTGAATATACCTATGTTCCTGCAGATAAGCCCGACGCCTGGGAAGCGGCCATCAGGCCCAATACGAAGATGATCTATCTGGAAACGCCCACCAATCCGGGCCTCGATATCATCGACCTCGAATTTGCGGCTACGCTTTCCCGTAAGTATAACCTGATATTGAATGTCGACAATTGTTTTGCCACTCCCGTTTCCCAAACACCCATACAATACGGCGCCGACCTGGTGGTACATTCAGCCACCAAATGGATCGACGGGCAGGGGCGTGTGCTGGGGGGCGTTGTAGTGGGCAGAAAGGAACTGATCCATGATATTTACCTGTTTTGCCGGAGCACGGGGCCGGCCCTTTCTCCCTTCAACGCCTGGGTATTGAGCAAGAGCCTTGAAACACTGGATGTGCGTATGGAAAGGCATGCCTCGAATGCGCTTTATGTTGCCCGGCATCTCGAGCATCATCCGCAGATCTCCTGGCTGAAATATCCTCACCTGCCGAGCCATCCGCAATATGATATTGCAAAAAAGCAAATGAAGAACGGCGGCGGCATTTTTTGCTTTGAACTGAAAGGAGGGCTGGAAAGCGGCCGCAAGTTCCTGAACAGCCTGAACATGCTGTCACTGACGGCCAATCTGGGCGATACGCGCAGTATCGCTTCGCATCCGGCCAGCACTACTCATGCCAAGCTAACGGAAGCGGAAAGGCTTTCCGTGAATATAACGCCCGGGCTCATACGCATTTCGGTGGGGTTGGAGCACAGGGATGATATACTGCAGGACATATTGCAAGCCCTCGGTAAATGCTAAAGAGAAAAGGCTGTCTCAATTAAATTGACGACCAATAAATTACATCCTTTTTTGCAAGATCGAATTCCATTTATTGGCTTCTCTATTAACTGAAAAAAAATAATTGTAAATTGCAAAAATGTATACGTTAGACGCCATTCTGGAAAAGTTGCGGCAGCATAAACCGGCACTTCAACAAAAATATCCCATTTCCCAATTGGGTGTATTTGGTTCATACGCACGTGGCGAAGCTACTGAGAACAGTGACCTTGATATTGCGGTAGAGCTTAATGGCCCGATGGGATTGAATTTTGTTGCTATGGCAAACGAAATCGAGGATCTGTTCGGAATAAAAGTCGATGTTGTGCCAAAACGTTCCATCAAGCCTACATATCTCCCTTTTGTAGAAAAAGACATATTATATGTCTAAACGCGTTCCCTCTATTGTCATCAACGACATCTTATACTGCATTGATCACGTATCAACTTACACAACGAATTTATCCTTTGAAGATTTCGCATCCAACTTTATGGTCATAGAGGCTTGTCTTTATAACATTCAAATAATCGGAGAAGCTGCTTCACAACTTCCGGACGATGTCAAAAATCATAACCAACATATTCCTTGGGCTTTGATAAAGGGAATGCGTAATAGATTAATCCACCAATATTTCGGCACTGATCTGCCTGTAGTTTGGAATGTTATTAAAAATGATCTTCCAACTTTCAGATCGGATTTACTACTTGTTTATGAAAGCCTCATAAAGGAAGGGCGATGAGTAGACCCAAACCGGACATGTTAGTTTTTTTATTCCCCCCAAATCTCCCCTTTCCCCTCCAGCCAAAGCTTCACCAATTCAGTAGTCACTGATTTAGGCCGTTCAATGGGGAAGCCCAATGCCCTGTCCCAGCAAAGACTGGCCAGCACGCCAAGCGCGCGGCTTACGCCGAAGAGCACGGTATAAAACTCATATTCCACCATGCCGAAATGCACGAGCAGGGCGCCGCTGTGCGCGTCGACATTGGGCCAGGGGTTTTTTATTTTACCCAGCGATTTCAATACCGGGGGAACCGCTTCATAAATATTCCAGACCGTTTTCACCAAAGGATCGTCGGGCAAATGTTTTTTGCTGA
>CAYYZJ010000779.1:0-4052 GCA_964475615.1 uncultured Flavitalea sp.
ATCAGGGTAATGCCTGCGCAGGGAAGGTGGTCAGTCCTTTTTTTTCTCCTCCTCACTTCCGCAGGACCTTGATTAACCTGATTGAAAAGATTTAGCTGATGCTTTCTGGCAGATCGTAATGCTGAGCTGAACGGTATACGATGCTGGCAGCCGGCAGGCAATCCTTCAATCTTTCAAATCTTTTAATCATGGTCAAAAAATTGTTTTTGGGGATTTGCCTGTCATCAATCGTTCAGATTGGCTTTGCACAAATCCAGCTCAAAGGAAAAGTTACCGATGCAGGAACCGGTGCTCCCATGGTTGGCGCTACTGTCGAAGCCCCTTCGCTGGGCAGCACCATCACCAATGACGACGGCATGTTTGTATTGAACCGGGCCAGGCCCGGGAAATATGCATTGCGGATTTCCAGCATCGGCTATCAACCCGTCGATACCATGCTTGAATTGCCGGTATCCGATGCAGGCCCCATTCTCATTGCATTGCAACGCATCGACCTGTTCATGCAGCCCATCGAGGTCAGGGCGCTACGGGCAGGCGATAAAGCGCCTTTTACGAAAACCAATATCCCCCAAAAAGAGATCGAACGGCATAACCTCGCACAGGATATGCCTTTTATCCTGAATCAAACCCCTTCGGTAGTGATCAATTCCGATGCAGGTAACGGGGTGGGATATACGGGAATTTATATCCGGGGAACCGATGCCACCCGGATCAATATGACGCTGAACGGCATTCCTTACAACGATGCCGAATCGCAGGGCATTTTTTTTGTAGACCTGCCCGACTTTGCTTCTTCGGTGAACAGCATCCAGGTGCAGCGCGGCATCGGCACTTCTTCCAATGGCGCTGGCGCTTTCGGGGCCAGCATGAATTTCTCCACCAATGAATTCAATGAGAAGCCCTATGCCGAATTCAACAACAGCTTCGGCTCTTTCAATACCTGGAAGAATACGGTTAAAGTGGGCTCCGGACTGGTCGACGGTCATTTTACGGTGGATGCACGGCTTTCGCGGATCTCCAGCGATGGATTTATTGACCGCGCATCCAGCAACCTCAGGTCTTTTTATTTTTCCACTGCCTGGCTCAGTAAAAACTCTTCGATCCGGCTCAATATCCTTTCCGGCACCGAAAAAACCTACCAGGCCTGGAATGGCATTCCCGAAGCCAGGCTGAACGGCGACAAAGCCGCGCTGGATGTGCATTACAACAACAATAAAGGCTCTTTGTATTTTACCGCCGAAGATTCATTGAACCTGTATAATTCCAACAACCGCACCTACAATTATTTCACTTATCCGAACCAGACCGACAATTACCAGCAGGATCATTACCAGCTTTTTTTCAACCATCAGTTCAACCCCGATCTTTCATTGAACACAGCCGGATTCTTAACCAGGGGGCGCGGCTATTATGAAGAATACAAGCCCCAGCAGCAGTACAGCAGCTATGGATTTCCCGATTCGCCGGGCATAACCGACCTGGTGAGGCAGCGCTGGCTCGACAATTATTTTTACGGAGGGATTTTTTCGCTGCAATACAAAAAGCACAATACCCAGTTAACCCTGGGCGGCGGATGGAACCGGTATAACGGCAAGCATTACGGGAAGGTGATCTGGACGCAGAACGGCGGCATTCCCAAGGATTTTCAATATTATTACGAACCCGCCGATAAAACCGATCTCAACATCTATGCAAAATGGCAGCAGTCGTTCGCCATCCACTGGAATGCTTTTGCCGACCTGCAGTACCGGAGGATCAGCTACCAGATCGACGGCTTTGATGATAACCCGGCCATCATGGTGGACAAGCGCTACAATTTCATCAACCCAAAACTTGGTCTTACTTATTCCAGCCATACCTGGCAGGCTTATTTTTCCTATTCCATGGCCTCCCATGAACCCAACCGCGATGATTTTGAAGCAGGCATCAACGAACAGCCCAGGGCCGAGACCCTGCACGATTTTGAACTGGGACTGCAGCAGAAAGGCGAACGCTATTCCTGGGGAGCAACGGTATACTATATGCGCTATCATAATCAGCTCGTGCTTACGGGGAAGATCAATGACGTTGGCGCCTATACGCGAACCAATATTCCCTCCAGCTACCGCCTGGGCCTGGAGCTTCAGGGCAGCGCAGCGATCAGCCGCTGGTTCACTGCAGACGCCAATCTCACACTGAGCCGCAACAAAGTGCTGAACTATACCGAATACATCGACGATTATGATTCCGGCGGACAAAAAAGCTTTTTCCATAAAAAAGCAGATATCGCTTTTTCGCCTTCTGCCATTGCTGCTGTAAGCCTGAATTTCTTTCCGGTAAAAAATCTCGAGCTGAGCCTTCCGGCAAAATATGTGAGCAAGGAATACCTCGACAATACCCAGCAGGAAGACCGCAAGCTGAAAGGATATTATGTGCAGAACCTGCGGATTGCCTACAGCATCAAATCAAAACTGATCAGGGAGACCGATATCATCTTTCAGCTCAACAATGTGTTCAATAAAAAATATGAGCCTAACGGTTATACCTATAGTTATTTTTACGGCGGCCAGTTGATCAGGGAGAATTTTTATTTTCCCATGGCAGGAACCAATTTTATGCTGGCGCTGAATGTTAAATTATAAAGCCCGGATAACTGAGATCGTCCGGGCCTTTTCCTAGTTATGCTGGATAGAAATGGATCGCGAATGCTCCGATTGAGTAAGCTTGAAATGATCTTTGGGGCCGATCTGGTACTTATCGGCAAAATGCTGTCGCAGTTCTTCAGGCTGCTTCTTTCCGTTCACGATAAATTCTTTTCCGTCCAGTGAAAAGGAAATATTTTTTCTGTCTTTGATGATGCCTGCGTCAACAAGATCGTCAATGAACTGGTCGGCCGTGTTTGACGATGCGCTTCTTTCTTCTTTTTCCTTTATCCTTCTTCCCTCTGCATCGATCCTTTCTTTCATAGCCAGCTCATACTTGAGTTCAGCCAGGGCCTGATTGTCTTTACTCAGCTTTTCCTGCAGTTCCATCAGGTCCGCTTTCTGCATGGCCAGCTTATCGTTATCCTGCAGTTCCTTTTCCATTTTCAGTTTTTCCAGAATGGCCTGTTCTTCGGCGAATTTTTCCGTGCGACGCTGCTGTTCCATTCTCAATTTATCCATCATGAGCGCCTGCTCGGCCATCCTTTCTGCCTGCTCGCGGTATGCTTGTGATTTGAGTTTTTCCATTTTTTCAGCCTGTTCGACCAGCTCTTTTTCCATATCATCTCTTTTCTTTTTGTCAGCAACGATGATCTTGTCGATAGTGGCCTGATAACCGGCAATCTTGTCATCGGGTATTCTCTGGTCATCGACATACAGTTCGGTAACCTTATTCTTTCTTATCACTATCTCATAATGCTTTCCATCTACATCTTCCTGAAATATCCCGAACCGGGTTTCCGTGGAAGGGAATGTATCATTCACAACAGGGGGATCAGGAGGTATTGCAGGAGCTTCGGGCATAGCCGCAACAGTATCTGAACCGGAAGCTGACGGAGTATGTTGAACAGGCGCCTGAGCGATCGCTGGATCTTTTGCCTGTTTGGCGGGTGCAGGATGAGAAGGGGTCTGGGCAAAGACTACTGCAAATATGCCTGCTACCAGCAGCCCCGAAGCCAAAAATGTTTTTTCCATAGTGGTGAGTGTTTTGTTGTCGTTATATAAAATGCGTTTGATCCGGTTGAGCAGATGATATTTTTTTCCCGGAAAGGCCATTGCGTAATTTGCATGGACATGATATTCCTGAAAAGCCACCAATGCGCGCACGAATTCTTTTTTATTCTTGCTGTAGCCTACGGCGATATCGTCGCAGCAGCTTTCCCTTTCATCGCGCATGGCCGAAGAAATCCAGAGCACTGCAGGATTAAAAAAGAATATGATCTCGGCAAAATGCTGCAGAATGTTCACCAGGTAATCCCTGCGCCGGATATGCGCCAGCTCGTGCAGCAGGATCGCTTCCACCTGCTGTGGCGGCAACTGGCATAAGTGGCCGAAAGGAAAAAGAATAACCGGTTTTAAAAAACCCAGCAT
>CAYYZJ010000780.1:0-5056 GCA_964475615.1 uncultured Flavitalea sp.
GATGATATTGGAAACGCTCTGCTTTCAGCAGCCATACTGAAATTACCGGAACCAATGTTTGCGCTGCTACAAAAGAAACGATCATGGCAAAAGCGATGGATAACGATAAAGGCAGGAACATGGCTTTCGGCACTCCGTTCATCACAAATGCCGGAGCAAACACAGCCAGGATGCAGAGCAGGATCAGCAGCAGGGGAAAGGATATTTCAGCGCATGCTTCCAGCACGGCCTGTTTTTTCGGTTTGCCCATTTCAAGATGCTGGTGTATGTTCTCGATGGTTACCGTTGCCTGGTCAACGAGTATGCCGATGGCCAGGGCCAGGCCGCTCAGGGTCATGATATTGATGGTTTGCCCGGCCAGATTGAGAAAGCAAACGGCGCTCATAACGGCAATGGGTATAGTAATAATTACCACCAGGCTGCTTCGCCAGTCGCGCAAAAAAAGCAATACCATCAGGCCGGTGAGCGCCGCTCCCAGTATGCCTTCGGTCATCAGGCTTTTGGCGGCATTGATCACGAATACGGATTGGTCGAAGGCATAGCTGATATCCACATCGTCGGGCAGCAGGCTTTTCATTTCGGGCATGCGTTTCCGTAAGATCTGCACCACATCCCAGGTGGAAGCATCTGCCGTTTTTACAACAGGAATGTACACGGAACGTTTGCCGTTCACGAGGGCATAGTCTACGGTAATGTCTGCATCATCTGCCACCCGGGCCACATCCCTGAGGTAGATGGTGCTGTTGCCATTGCTTCTTACCGGAATATCTTCAAAATGCTTCACTTCATGCTCCAGCGAATTGATGGAGGTTACGTACATGATGCTGTCTACCCGCAGGTTGCCCGAAGGCGTGATGGCATTGTTTTTTACGATGGCCTGCACCACTTCATCGGCGGAGAGATTATAGGTTCTCAGCTTTTCCGGCGTGACATTGATGACCACTGTTCTTGCATTCGATCCGAAAGGCGGGGCGGACGACATGCCGGGAACCGTTGCAAACAAAGGGCGCACGCGGGTCAGCGCCAGGTCGAATATTTCTTTTAATGATCTCGTTTTGCTGCTGAACACCAGCTCGCCTACGGGCAATGAAGAAGCGTCGAAGCGGATCACCTGCGGCGGAAGCGCTCCCGGCGGAAAAAAGGCCATGGTGCGGTTCACCTGTAGTGCCACCTGCGCCGATGCTTCGGCCATATTCGTATTTTCATAAAAGCTGAGCTTGATCAGCGAAAGTCCCTGTATGTTCCTGCTCTCCACATTTTTGATGCCGTTGATATATAGGAACTGATCCTGCATGCGGGTGGCAAAAAAGCCTTCCATCTGCGCGGCCGACATTCCCCCGTATTGCTCTATAACATAAATGGTGGGCAAATTGAGCTTGGGAAATATATCGATGGGTATGGTTCGTATGGCCATTACCGAAAACAGCAGCAGACCGGCAAACAGCACCAGGATCGTGATGGGTCTTTTCAAAGCTGTTCTTACCATAAAAAATTATTTTATTGTTTGAATAAAGGAATCGAGGTTTCCGGCGGCGGCAGCTTTATTGAGCTGCGCGATATACCAGTCGCTCAGGGGTTCATTGTAATAATTTCTTGACCGGTACAGCACGAAATCGGCCATGGGGAGATCGATCAGCCCGATGATGCCTGCCTTGTACTGCGCCATTTTCTGGTTGTAAGTATCTGTTGCAGCCTGGATCTGGCCCGGCAGCTCGCGCAGGTTGGCTTCCGTTGTGCTAATGTCCGCATCGGCCTGCCTGGCTGCGGACTGGAGTAACTGTATCTGCTGCTGCAATTGATAATCGCTGGCACTGGTCTGAAAGCGGTATACGTTCAGCTTGTCCCGCTTATGAATGCCGTTGAACAGATCATAATGAACGGAAATGCCGGCCAGGTAATTGAAGCGCTGATAACCCAATCCGGCGCCGGGCGATTTATACTGATCGTTATACCCGATGCTCGATCCCCTGGCCCAGGTGCTTCCGGTAAGCAGTATCCGGGGCAGGTATGATTTGCCGATGAGCTTTTCATTGCTGGAATATACGCCCCTGAGCCTGGCATAATAATCGATCAGTGGGTTATTGACGCTGTCAATGCCTCCTGATGCCGCTTGTACCCTGACCATGCCTGTTAGAGAGGCAGTATCGATGGTCAACTGACCGGCAGGGATGCCGGTGAAATAGGCAAGCTGCTCTTTCAGCCTCCTGATGCTGCCCAGGGTTTGGTTATAGCTTACGCGGGCCTTTGACAATTCGGCTTTGGCCAGCGAAGAATCGGCGCCTGCCTTGATGCCGCTTTGGGCGAGCGCATGTATGATGCGGAAGATATTTTCATATCGCTCCACATTATCCTGCTCCGAAACCAGCCTGGATTGATTTTTTAACAGCTCGAAAAAAAGCGTGCCTACCTGCATTTTCATATAGTAAAGCTCTTTTTGGAAATCTGCGGCCTGCAGGTCGGTATAGGCTTGTGCATTTTTTATGGCGGCATTGCGGAAACCGAAATCCACCAGCTCATACTGTCCATACAGGAGGGCAATATTGCCGGTGGCCATTTGGTAATCGTTCTGATCCCTCACTCCTGACGAAGTGGAAGGAATAATACCCATGGGAAAATAGCTTCCCGGTATTGAATTGTCGGTTCCGGCATTCAGTTCATCGGTAACCAGCAGATGCGGCAGAAAGGCATGCCTGGCATCGGTAACAGCAGCCTGCGCGCTTTGCCATAGTGCTTTTTTCTGCAGCAGCGAAGGCAGGTGTACTGTCGTTGTGTCTATCAATGCAGATAAAGTGTAGGGCCCATGCTGCGCGAACAGCGATGAACAAGCAAAAAACAGGAATATACAGCATAGCGCCCGGCACTTTCTGGAACAGAAAGTATGCATAACAATTTTTTAGTGAACAATGAAAAATGGGATGGCTATGCCATAACAGGAGGAGCGCGTAGCGAGCGGCAGAGAAAAACGGAGCTTAAAGTAGCTGCATTATATTCGGCATACCTCAGCACGCTGATGTATTGAGGAAAAGGAATTTCAACACTGCACTGGATAGCAGGGATATTGGCCGGCTGAAATCTTTTATTGAGCCTGAACCTGACGGTCTGTGAAGAATGGGTGGCCTTTTTTTTCACCGACTGCTGCTTGCCGAAATACTGGTTAAAAGAAACGGTGGAGTTTGAAGTGGTATCGAAATTGAAAAAGACCTGAACGGCAAGAAAAGCGGCATACAGCATCAGCAGCGATGCATGGAAAAAATAAGTATATGCCGGTCGACGTTTCATTTTGATCTGCGCAGGCAAAATTAGTAACAAATTGGTATATGAAATCTTAATTTACGGTTTCCTGCGAAGCCGGCTGTATTATGTCAACATGCCTGTAAAAAAAACCGGCCCCCAAAAAGGCCGGTCATCCAACGAATGCAAACTCAAAACTACTTTGCTAGTGCTTAATGAATTTGCTTGTCCAACTGATTGCATTGCCCAATAACCCGAAGACCCTGTTAATAGAGAAAGACCGGCCCCGGAAGAGGCCGGTGTACTTATAACTATGGGGATCTACGAAAGACAATAATTCGATTCATTATACCTATTAGTACATCCCGGATAAAAAAATGTAACTAAGGGTTTTCATCTAAAAAATGGTCAATAAAAAAACCAGCCTCAGAAGGGGCCGGTTTTCGCTATGTATCTATGAAAAATCCTGCGATCCTACATTTATTTAGTACATCCCGGATAAAAAAATATAACTAAGTGTTTTCATGTATATCATGGATTATAAAAAAAAACCAGCCCCAGAAGAGGCCGGTGATCAATGAAGCAAAATTCAACCCTTGAAAAACACAGTAAATATGGTTACTCTATTATAAACTGGTGGCGCCGAGCGCTGCTGATATACGCCCGGAACCAGGCCAGCAGAGAAAAATAATGTGTCGGCAAGCGCAGGGAAAAAAGCATGGCATAAAATAACCCGTGAATAGCAGGTCGAACTATACCATGCTTATTTCTAAACAGAAAAACCGTCTTCATAGGATTCGGGTTTTAGTTTTTCATGAGGAACGGGGCGGTTTAGGTTCCTTCTATTAATTAGTAATAGCCGGGTTAGAAAACATAACTAAGTGTTTTCATATATATAACCGGTGCTGTAGAATAATTTCTGCGTTGATGTAGTGGTTATTGTAAGTAAATTGCAGTAGAAACAGTTTACTGTTCATTCAAAACCTTGCCTATCCCCAGCCAGCCGAACATATCGAACCTGCTCATAGCCGATGATCATGCCATCGTAAGATATGGAACCAGCCAGCTCCTGAAAGACCTGTCGCCTTACAGTAATATTTATGAAGCGGCCAATTTTGTTCAGGTAATTTCATTGCTTGAAGAACGGCCATTCGATCTGCTGATCCTGGATGTGAATATTCCCGGCGGCAATAACCTGCAAATGATCCACGCCATCCGCCTGCGCCAGCCCGGAATAAAGATCCTCATATTCTCCGGTTATAATGAGCAGATGTTTGCCATTCGTTACCTGCAGGCAGGCGCCAATGGATACCTGATGAAAGATTCTCCGCAATCGGAACTCAAGACGGCAGTGCAGGCCGTGCTGAACAATGAAATATATGCCAGCGCAGAAATAAAACAGCAGTTGCTCAGCAACCTGAGCGAAAAAAAATCGGCCGCATCCAATCCGCTGCTCACACTTTCCGACAGGGAGGCCGAAGTGATGCAGCAACTGGTAAAAGGAAGTTCAACGGCAGCCATTGCCAAGGCACTGAACCTGCAGATTTCCACGGTAAGCACCTATAAGGCGCGCATCTTTGAAAAGCTGGGCGTGGACAATATTGTTGACCTGGTAGAAAAAGTAAGGCTCTATACCAATACTTCCGCCTGAGCCGGTGCATTCCCGATAATGATCTTTATTTTCGTTCCCTTACCCGGACTGCTCTCCGCCTGCAGGCGGCCTTTTATCAGCATCGCCAGCTCTTTTACGATCAGCAGGCCCATTCCCGCATGCTCGGGCGTATGAGCATTGCCGTTATCTTTTTCATTCCGGTTGCACCAGTCC
>CAYYZJ010000781.1:0-6959 GCA_964475615.1 uncultured Flavitalea sp.
AAATTATTCAAACGCCTTCTAAGACAGCTCATCATAGCCTACCATAAAGTTAACGCCTCTGTCGCCTCCTTAGCTGATATAAAGTATAAGCGTTATCTGTCCCATTAAAGTAATCACATATACCTCGTCCAGCCATTTTCCTCCTTCCTTACCGAAGATATAATAGCGTTCGCCTCCTTGCGGCGGAATGAAATAGCTCATATTCTCCACCAGCCCGATCAGCGGCACTTTCAGTTGCGCCTGGCCGAACATGGCAATTCCTTTTTTGGCATCGGCCAGCGCCACATCCTGCGGCGTGGTTACCACAATCACTCCGGTAAGCGGAACGGTTTGTACGAGTGTGAGATGAATATCGCCCGTGCCGGGAGGCATATCCACCACCAGGTAATCGAGATCATGCCAGTATACATCGGTCACGAACTGCCTGATGGCGCTGCTGGCCATAGGCCCTCTCCATACCACTGCATTTTTTTCATCCACGAGCAGCCCGATGCTCATCAACTGAATGCCGTATCGCTCCAGCGGAACGATCATTCCTTTATCGCCCACATTCATCATCCTGGGCCTTTCGCCGCGAACGCCGAACATGATGGGAACACTCGGGCCATAAATATCGGCATCCATCAAACCCACTTTTGCTCCGCCTTCAGCCAGGGCCAATGCAAAATTGGCAGCGACCGTACTCTTACCAACGCCTCCTTTTCCGCTCACCACGGCAATGATGTTCTTTACATTGGGCAGGATGGTTTGCGGATCCTTGCGATTGGAATTGGTATTGGCTATGAATTTCACATTCACCACTGCATCCTTGTTCAACAGGAGATGAATGGCGTTGATGCAGGCATTCTTGATCATATCTTTCAACGGACAGGCCGGCGTGGTCAATACAACCGTAAATGAAATATAATTCCCTTCGATCACAATATCCCTGACCATATTCAGCGTAACAATATCCTTTCCGAGATCGGGTTCCTGAACATTGCTCAATGCTTCGAGGACTTTCTCTTTTGTCATGCGCAATATTTTGTTAAAAACTTTATTTTGGCACAAAATTAATCAATGCCCTCTTTACTTTGTTACGATTTATGGTTATAAAGTTTAATTTTGGGCCGGATGAAAGAACGCCTTTTGCCTTGATCCGTTAAAAGGATCCGGCAAGCTCATTCATCTGAAAAAAAATTGATCTCAAACAAGCTGTTTGCCAGGATGAATAGCATGATCAGCAATGAGCTGCGCTTTGCGACCAGGCCGATCAAGAAACCAAACATTGACCTGATGAAAAAAATTCTACTATACCTGTTGCTGTTGTCCGCACCCTTTGCTGCGCATGCCCAGTTCGACAAGTTGAAGGATTCCGTGGTACAGTTCTACGGGATCGTGATGACGGCCGACAGCCTCAAGGGCATACCTTCCGTGAGTATCGTAGTTAAAGGCCAGAACCGGGGAACGATCACCAACGAGCAGGGCGTGTTTTCCATTGTGGTGATGAAGGGCGATAAAATAGAATTCACCAGTATCGGATACAAGCCCAAGCTGGTGGAGATACCGCGCAACCTGGAAGGCAACCAGCAAAGCATCATACAACTGATGGTCACCGATACCACTTACCTGCCTGCCACCATCATCAAACCAAGGCCTACCCGCGAGCAGTTCGAGCGCGATTTTGTGAATACCAAAGTGCCCGACGACGAGATCGAGATCGCGCGGCAGAATACCGATGCCGCCAAACGAAGATTGCTGGCCCGCACCCTTCCTTCCGACGCCAGGGAAGCGGCCAACTATTACCTGAAACAAAGCGCCACCCGTTATTATTACCAGGGCCAGGCTCCTCCCCAGAATATCTTCAACCCCGTTGCCTGGGCGGATTTTATCAAGGCATGGAAGAGGGGGGATTTCAAGAATAACAGTCAATAATCACGATGCGGGATACGGGATGCGGGATAAGACAATTATTCCGATAATAAAAACCCGCATCCCGTATCCCGCATCTCGCATCCCTTTGTAGCTTTGCCCGCTATGGATTACAATCAAACCATCGACTACCTGTTCAGCAGGCTGCCCATGTTCAGCCGCATCGGGTCAGCGGCTTTTAAAAAAGACCTGACCAATACCCTTGCCCTCTGTGAATTTCTCGGCAATCCACATACGAAATTCAAATCGGTGCATGTTGCGGGCACTAACGGTAAAGGCTCAACGAGCCACATGCTGGCCGCCATTTTCCAGACGGCAGGCTATACAACCGGACTTTATACTTCGCCTCACCTGCACGATTTCAGGGAAAGGATCAAGGTGAACGGGAGAATGATAGATGAAGATTTCGTGATCCGCTTTGTGCAACGGGTCAAAGGCATGATCGAGAAGATTGAACCTTCTTTTTTCGAGATCACCGTGGCCATGGCCTTCGATTATTTTGCCGCCCGCAAAGTGGATATCGCCATCATCGAAACGGGGCTTGGCGGCAGGCTCGACAGCACCAATGTCATCACCCCCGAACTATCGGTGATCACCAATATCAGCTACGATCATGTGAACATGCTGGGCGATACGCTCGGCAAGATCGCTTATGAAAAAGCAGGCATCATCAAATACCAGGTTCCGGCTGTGATCGGGGAACAGCATCCGGAAACCGCTCCTGTTTTTGAACAAAAAGCCGCGGAGCAGGAAGCGCCGCTCTATTTTGCCGATCACAAAAGATTTGTCGCCGAATGGAAATTCGAGAAACAGGAGCTGGTGGCCGAAGTCACTTCCGTTGCTTCCAACGACAAACAATACTACCGGCTCGATCTTACCGGCATTTACCAGGTCAAAAACCTGGTGACCGTGCTGGAATCCATCCATATCCTGGAACAGCGGGGATGGAATATAACGGAGACGCATATCCAAAAAGCCCTGCAGCACGTAAAAAAGCTAACGGGCCTGCATGGACGATGGGAAAAGATCCGTGAAAATCCCACGGTCATCCTCGACGTGGGACATAATGAAGAAGGAATAAGGCAGATCGTAAGACAGATCGAGATCACCGATCACGAAGAGCTGCATATCGTAATTGGCATGGTAAAGGACAAGGATACGGCAAAGATCGTTTCATTGCTGCCTCCGCATGCCAATTATTATTTCACGAAGGCCGATATACCCAGGGCGCTCCCCGAAGAGCAGTTGGCCGAACAGGCTTATGCAGCCGGCCTTTCCGGAAAACCCTACCCGGATGTGAACACGGCATTGCAGGTTGCCATTAACCGCGCCAATGAAAAAGACCTGATCGTGGTCTGTGGCAGTGTATTTGTGGTGGGAGAACTGAGGTCGGAGGTCGGAAGTCTGAAGTCGGAGGTCTGAGGCCTGAAGTCGGAAGTACGATGTCGGAATATATTACCCGCATCTCGTATCCCGTATCCCGCATCTCAGTACCTCAACTCCCCCAATCTCTCCAGCCCGTAAAACAACGCCGTTACGTGCATGCTCTGGATGATCTGGTTCTCTTTCAGCAACTGCTTTACTTCGTCTATACTAAACAGGTAGACTTCTATCTCTTCATTATGATCGAGCTGCTGCTCCTGCACCAGGCGGCCGCCGGTGGCCAGGTAAATATGCATCCAGTTGGTGTTGGTGGAAGGATTGGCCGAAGTTTTGCCCAGCCATTCAAAACGGCTGAACTCATATCCTGTTTCTTCCAGCAGCTCCCGGGCAATGGCGGCTTCCGGCGAAGCGTCCTCGGGATCAACACATCCCCCTGGAATTTCATAATTGGTCAGCCCCAGTGCATGCCGGTACTGTCTTTCGAGGACGATCCTGTTGTCCTCCGTGAGCGCAACAGCCGTTACCCAGGTGGGAAATTCATATACATAATAAGGACTGACGATCTTTCCGTCTGCAGTTTCACAAGTGTCTTTTCTTATCGTGAACCAGGTGTCCCTGAACAGGTATTCCGATGAAAGCGTTTTCCAGCTTAGGTCTTTCATAATTACCATTTATTTCGTTCACGCAAGCTCGTTATATGGGCCACATGGTGCTTGCCATGCCAGGCATAATTGCCGAGCAGGTACCATAGGGTCATCGTTTTATTGTGGGCAGGATGCACCAGCGTAAGCTGCCAGCGTTCATCGGGCAGATTGCGGATGGCTTCATACCAGCGGGTATGCAGGGCATAGAGCAGGGTAACGGAGATGTTCACGGGTAGTTTTTTCACATCGTCCAGCTCGGCCCATAATTTTTCTTCATAAGGCCTGATGGTCGGGTTGGCTTCAGTGAGCGTCAGCTTGAACCGGCAATAGGCATTGATATGGCTGTCGGCAATATGATGAACGAGCTGCCATACCGTCCATCCGCCTTCGCGGTAAGGAGTTTGCAATTGATGCTCGTCGAGGTTCAATATGGCGTTCTCCAGCAACTGCGGCAAAAACTTAATGTCGTTCAACCATTCCTCTTTTTGTTTTCCGGAAAAAGGCTGCGGTTCGTATTTGCCGACAGGATAGCGAAGGTCTGTTGTCATATTAATGGAAGGGTGTTATCAATTTTCTTCCCGCAATGCATGGCCGGTAAGGTGAATGAACACATCTTCGAGATTGGCCTGTTTTACTTCTTTGGGCCGTTCAAAACCGGTGGCCACCAGGTTATCGATGAGCTTATCGGGCGTGTCCAGTGCTATGATCTTTCCGGAATCGATGATGGCCACCCGGTCGCACAACACTTCGGCTTCATCCATATAATGCGTGGTAATGATCACCGTTGTTCCCTTGGAGCGGATGTCCTTGATCAGGTCCCAGAGATTTCTTCTTGCCTGCGGATCGAGGCCGGTGGTGGGCTCGTCCAGGAAAATGATCCTGGGATGATTGATGAGCGTGGTGGCAATGGAAAAGCGTTGCTTCTGCCCGCCGCTCAGCTCCTTGTATTTTGCCTTGGCCTTATCGCGGAGGTTCACCATATCGAGCAGCTCCAGCGGCTTTACGGATTCATTGTACAATCCGCCGAACAATTCGATGAGCTCGGTAAGGCTCAGCCCCGGATAATAGCCGGAGGTCTGCAATTGAACGCCGATGATCTTTTTGATGGAATCGGGATCCTTGTCGAGGTCGATGCCGTCCAGTATCACGGTGCCCGCTGTTTTTTCGCGAAGCGTTTCAATGATCTCCAGCGTGGTGGATTTGCCTGCGCCGTTGGGCCCGAGCAATCCGAATATCTCCCCGCGGTAAACATCAAAGCTGATGCCTTTCACTGCTTCAAAATCGCCGTATTTCTTGACCAGGTTGCTGACGGAAATGATCTGCTGATTCATGATGGGGCAATTTACAAAAATGTGCGGATGTGCGAATGGCTAATGTGCGAATACAATAATGTTATACATTTGAGGGCACTTGAAATGGCTATATATGAGAATCGATATACGGTTGATCGCTTGTCTCCTGTTATGCTTTAGTTGTATAGAGGGGAGATCTCAGCAGGCCGCCCAGGCTGCAAAATGGTATGAATATGATCCCAATGCCGTTACCCGCTGGAGCAGTCCCGAAAATCCGAACGGCGAAAAAGGGGCCGGAGGCAAAACCAATGCAGGGGCCAAGGGCCGTCCTTTTTATCCCGTTGAAGCAGGCGGGTCGCTGACCCTGCTGGATGTTCAGGGCGCCGGCATTATTAATCGGATATGGATCACCGTTAATGACCGCTCTCCCGAAATGCTGCGCTCCCTGAAGCTGGAGATATTCTGGGACAATGCAGCAAAACCTGCCGTATCTGTCCCGCTCGGCGATTTCTTCGGAGTTGGACTGGGCAAGACCGCAGCATTTCAGAACGCCCTGTTCGCCGATCCGGAAGGAAGATCCTTTAATTGCTTTATACCCATGCCGTTTAAAAAAGCCGCCCGCATAAAAGTGACCAATGAAAGCAATAAAGAGCTGAGCCATCTTTTCTTCGATGTGGATTTCCAGTCGCTCAAAACAGCGCCCGCCGACTTTTTATATTTCCACGCTTACTGGAACAGGGATACCGCAACCACACTGGCCAGGGATTTTGAGCTGCTGCCGTTGGTGCATGGCAAGGGAAGATTCCTGGGCGTGAATGTGGGCATCAATGCAAATCCCCTGTATGGAGAGGCCTGGTGGGGCGAGGGCGAAGTGAAGATGTATCTCGATGGCGACAAAGCCTTTCCCAGCCTTGCCGGAACCGGCTCCGAAGATTATATCGGCACAGGATGGGGACAAGGTCAATTCATCCATCAATATTCAGGATGCCCGATCGCCGATGCCGGTAAAAAGCAATGGGCTTATTACCGCTACCATATTCCCGATCCGATTTTTTTTGAAACGGACTGCAAGGTCACTATCCAGCAGATGGGAGGAGATAGGAAAGAGAAGGTGCTGGCCATGCAGCGCGCCGGTGTGCCATTGATACCCGTCCTCTTTGATAATGGAAGCGAAAATCCGGTGCTGCTTTACCAGGATAAGAGGCGCCTCGACGATCCTTCAATACCGGAGGGATGGGCGAATTTTTACCGGTCGGATGATGTGTCGGCCACTGCTTATTTCTACCTGGATAGCCCGGTCGATGACCTGCCTCCGCTTCAGCCGCTGGCGATGCGCGTACACAATCTTAAATAAAACATCCTTTCAGCAAGCAGCTTCTGCTTCATATTTCGCACCGGCGCCTTTCCGCATCAGCCGTTTGCGGTGTTGTGCTCCCCAAACGCGCAGTTCACTGATCAGCTTGCCCAGGGTAAGTCCGTAAGGCGTTATGGAATACTCTACAGTTACCGGCAGGGTATCATATACGGTTCGCTTTACAAGCTCGTTCAGCTCCAGCTCTTTCAGCTCCTTGGAAAGCATTTTTGCCGTAATGCCTTCTATCTCCCGTTGCATTTCCTTGAACCGCTTGGTGCCAAACATAAGCGTGGTAATGATCGGTATCTTCCACTTGCCGTTGAGGATATCCAGCGCATCGCGAACAGGAAGCAGGTGTTCCTTGCATTCTTTCGG
>CAYYZJ010000782.1:0-3918 GCA_964475615.1 uncultured Flavitalea sp.
TGCATTGCCTCGCTGTTGGTAACGGTAATGGATATGCGCGCTCAAACGGGCAAGCCGCTTACGCTCGAAGCATGCTATGCGCTGGCAAAGCAGAACTATCCGCTGGTGAGGCAAAGGGATCTGATCCAGAAGACAAGAGAATATTCCGTTGAGAATGCCGCCAGGGGTTATCTTCCGCAATTTGCGGTCAACGGACAGGCCACTTACCAGTCGGATGTTACCAGGCCCGGCAATGTGAACATCCCCGGCATTCCCATCCAGTCCATCATCCCGGAGCAGCATAAGGATCAGTATAAAATTTATGCAGAAGCCACTCAAACCATTTACGACGGCGGCAATATCAAATACCAAAAGCAATCGCACGAAACCGCTGCCGCCATCGACGAGCAAAGCCTCGAAGTGAATCTGTATGCATTGAAAGAACGCATCAACCAATTGTTTTTCGGCGCCCTGCTGATCGGCGAACAGTTGAAACAAAACGAGCTGCAGCAGAAAGACATTCAGAACGGCATCGACAAAACACAGGCCCTGATCAATAACGGCGTGGCTTTCCGCAGCAGTCTGGACGAGTTGAAAGCAGAATTGCTGAAAGCCGGCCAGAGCCGGGTGGAGCTGCAGGCTTCGCGCAAAGCCTATCTGGACATGCTGGGATTATTCATCAATCAACCGCTCGATGAAACGACTGAACTCGAAACACCGCAGCCGGAAATACCGGCCGACAGCATCCGCCGGCCCGAGCTGCTGCTCTACGACTATCAGAAAAAAACCTTTGATATCCAGGACAGGCTCACCAAATCTTCCCTGCTTCCCAAGCTGCAGTTCTTCGTTCAGGGCGGTTATGCAAGGCCGGCGCTGAATCTGTTCAACCCCGATTTTGCGCTTTATTATATCGGCGGGCTGCGGCTGAACTGGTCGCTCGGAAGCCTCTACACTTATAAAAACGACAGGCGCCTTTCCGCCATCAACCGGCAGAACCTCGATGTTCAGAAAGAAACTTTTTTATTCAACACCCATCTCTCCCTGAAACAGCAAAACAGCGATGTGCTGAAATATGCATCGCTCATTCAAAAGGACAATGATATCGTAAGCCTCCGCGAATCGGTGAAGAATGCCGCTTCGGCCCAACTGGCCAATGGCGTCATCACGGCCCATGATTATATCACGCAACTGAATGCGGAAGACCAGGCCAGGCAGGCCCTGATCCTGCACCAGATACAGTTACTGCAGGCGCAATACAATTATAAAACCACATCCGGAAATTAATAAAGCAAACCACATGCATAAGCAATCTGTTTTTTTCATGTTACTGGCGACCGCAGCGCTGCTGGCATCCTGCAGCGGCAGGGATAATCCCTTCGATGCCTCGGGTAATTTTGAATCCGACGAAGTGATCGTATCTGCCGAACAATCCGGCAAGCTGCTTTCCTTCAGGATCAAAGAAGGGGATTCACTGGCTGCAGGCGCTGTTGTCGGCCATATCGATGTATCGAACGTGGAGCTGCAAAAGCAGCAGGTGGAGGCCACTATCGGCGCGCTCAGGCAAAAGACCACCGACCCGCGGCCCCAACTGGAATTCGTAAAAAAGCAACTGGCCGTTCAGCAGGCCCAGCTCGAGCAGCAGTTGAGGGAAAAAGCAAGAACGGAAAATCTCATCAAGGCCGATGCCGCTACGCAGAAACAACTGGACGATATCAATTCCATGATCGATCAACTGAACAGGCAGATTGCCGCCACCACGCAGCAGATCGCGTTGTATGAATCGAATATTGCCACCCAGAACCGGACTATCTACAGCGAAAAAGGGCCGCTGGAAAAATCCGCCGCGCAATTCCAGGATCTGATCAACAAAGGAACGATCGTTAATCCCATCAGGGGCACCGTGCTTACCAAATATGCTATGGAAGGCGAAATGACGGCAACGGGCAAGGCCCTGTATAAAATTGCCGATCTCGATACGATTACATTAAGGGCATATATCACCGGGGCACAGCTTTCGCAGGTTAAGCTGGGGCAGACCGTAAAAGTCTTTGCCGATAACGGCGACAAGAACTACCGGGAATACTCCGGGACCATTTACTGGATCTCCGACAAATCGGAATTCACCCCCAAGACCATTCAAACCAAGGACGAAAGGGCCAATCTGGTTTATGCTATCAAGGTAAGGGTAAAGAACGACGGCTTTCTCAAGATCGGCATGTATGGGGAGATTGCTTTCGATACTACGGTAACGGTTAAACGCTGAACGCTTAACGCGGAACGCTAAATGTGATGAAATGGTTAACCTGAATAACATAACGAAAACCTATAACAAGGGCAGTCTGCTGGCCGTGAACGATGTTTCTTTTTCAGTGGAGAAAGGAGAGATATTCGGATTGATCGGCCCCGACGGCGCAGGCAAGACGAGCATTTTTCGCATACTCACGACCCTGCTGCTGGCAGATAAGGGCAGCGCCACCGTGAACGGGCTGGACGTGGTGAAGGATTACCGCGTCATCCGCACCTGCGTGGGATATATGCCCGGCCGTTTCTCGCTTTACCAGGACCTGACGGTGGAAGAGAACCTGGGTTTTTTCGCCACGCTTTTCGGAACAACGATCCGGGAAAATTATGATCTCATCAGAGACATCTATGTGCAGATAGAACCTTTCAAAACAAGAAGGGCAGGAAAGCTTTCAGGAGGGATGAAACAAAAGCTGGCCCTTTGCTGCGCGCTCATCCATAAACCGGTGGTCTTGTTCCTCGACGAGCCGACTACCGGCGTGGATGCCGTATCGCGCAAGGAATTCTGGGAAATGCTGAAACGCCTGAAAGCGCAGGGCATCACCATACTGGTGTCTACGCCTTATATGGATGAAGCGGGACTTTGCGACCGCATTGCGCTTATACAAACCGGCAAGATCCTTTCGATCGACAAGCCGCAGAATATCGTGCACAGCTATCCCGATAAATTGTATGCTATCCGCTCGGCTTCCATGTACACTTTGCTGAACGATCTGCGCGAATATGAAAATACGCAGAGCTGCTATGCATTCGGGGAGTACCTGCACCTATCCCTGAAGCGAGATGATGAGAACAGCCGGCAGCAGCTTATGCATTATCTGCAGGATAAACATCAGCAGCAGATTGAATTCAAACCCGTGGAACCGACTATTGAAGATTGTTTTATTAAACTGACTGTCTGAACCATGAGCAACCCAGTTATCAAAACAGAAAAGCTGACCAAGCGCTTCGGCGATTTCATTGCCGTGAACGAGATTTCCTTTGAAGTTTCTCCCGGCGAAATCTTTGGATTCCTTGGCGCCAACGGTGCAGGCAAAACAACGGCCATGCGCATGCTCTGCGGACTTTCCTATCCTACTTCGGGCAAAGCAACCGTTGCAGGCTTCGATGTATACAGGCAGCCGGAATCGATCAAAAAGAATATCGGCTACATGAGCCAGAAATTTTCGCTGTATGAAGATCTTACTGTAATGGAGAACATCCGCTTCTTCGGCGGCATCTATGGATTGTCCGACCGGGAACTGAAAACAAAAACCGGGCAATTGCTCGAGATACTGGGCCTGCAGGATGAGGCAAAGCAACTGGTAGGCGCTTTACCATTGGGATGGAAACAAAAGCTGGCATTTTCGGTAGCCATCCTGCACCAGCCCAAGATCGTTTTCCTGGATGAGCCGACAGGCGGCGTTGATCCCGTAACCCGCAGGCAGTTCTGGGATATGATCTATGAAACGGCCCATAACGGCATCACCGTATTCGTAACCACCCATTACATGGATGAAGCGGAATACTGCAACCGCATCTCCATGATGGTGGACGGCAGCATCAAGGCCATGGATACGCCGGGAAACCTAAAAAAACAATTTTCCGCCTCCTCCATGGATGAAGTGTTTTATGAACTGGCTAGGGGGGCGAAGAGGG
>CAYYZJ010000783.1:0-2460 GCA_964475615.1 uncultured Flavitalea sp.
ACAATATATAGCCGAGCTTAAATTCATCAGGGCATATATGTATTTTCAATTGGTGCGGGAGTTCGGCGATGTGCCCCTGGTTACGGAAAGGCTAACGGTTCCCGAACAGGCTACCGCCCTGACCTCCAGGGAAAAAAGGGAAAAGGTTTACGAGCAGATCGTGGCCGATCTCAAGGACGCCGTAAATAGCAATTTGCCCGTTGTACAACCTGCTGCCGGCAAGGGAAGAGTGTCTTTACAGGCAGCCAACGGACTATTGGGCCAGGTTTATCTGACCATGGCTGCTACTTTGGATGATTCCAAAGACGAAAACCTGGATAATGCAGAAACATACCTGATGGCCTGTTATAACCAAAGAACCTTTGGCGAGCTTTCCGAGATTCCTTTTGCCGACGTGTTCGATGTAACCAAAAAATCGACCAATCCCGAGATCATTTTTCAAATCCAGTACAAGCAGGGCGATGCCACGTATTCATCGGCGCTGGCAAGAAATAACCAGGCTAAAGGGGAGACCATCAATTCCCTCTATGTTTCGCAGGGCGCAGGCGGCCTTTTTACGAAGGATCTGCAGAACGAATTCGAGGCCGGGGACCTGCGCACCGATTTTTCGATCAAATATGCGCCGGCCACTTCAAGCTGGTTTATTACCAAGTTCAGGGATGCCAGCGCAGGCGCCGGGACCAACGGCTACGGGGGGAACGACTGGATATTGATGCGGTATGCGGACATTATTTTGAACCTGGCGGAAGTATACATGTATAAGAATGATGAGGCGAATGCCATTAAATATCTCAATATGGTTAGAGCCAGGGCGCAAAGGCCTGATTATGCCACGATGATGACAGACCCGGATTATGCATCCAGGTATCCGGCCCTGAAGCTGGCCATTCTGCACGAAAGAAGGATTGAGCTGGCTTTTGAACACCATCGCTGGCACGACCTCACCCGTTTCTTCAATGCCCAGGAGCTCGTTGATTACTTCCATTCAAAAAATCAGGATGATTATGATAATTCGCCATTGACCAATTGCACGGAAAAAGATTATTATTTTCCTATCCCTTTAAGCGAATACAATCTGGATCCCGAAAAGATGTATCAGAACCCGGGCTATTAGCAGCGCTTGACTGGCGTTCATAATGATTTCAGAAAGCCCAGCAGTTTATCGCGGTCTGTTTTGGAGAGCTGCATGAATTGCTGTCTGGCATTCTTTGCCTCGCCGTCATGCCAGAGTATGGCTTCTTCGATGGTGCGGGCGCGGCCGTCGTGAAGGTAATAAGCGGTTCCGGTGGTCTTTTCCAGCAGGCCGATGCCCCAAAGCGGCTGTGTTCTCCATTCTCTGCCGGTGGCCAGGTAATCGGGCCTGTTGTCTGCGAGGCCTTCGCCCATATCGTGCAGGAGCAGGTCGGTATAAGGATGGATGCGCTGGTTGCTGATCTGCGACAAGGTGGGATCGAGGCCCGTCAGCATGGTAGGCCGGTGGCATCCCGAGCAATTGATCTGATTAAACAGCAAGGCGCCCTGCTGCACATCGGCATTGGTAACATCCCTCCTTGCCGGAACAGCAAGGGTCTTTACATAAAAAGCGACATAATTCAGCAGACTGTCCGCCAGCTCCGGTTGTACATCACCGTGAACGATATTCATCTGCGGCTGGCCGTAAGCGCTTTCCTCGGGTTGAACATAGCAGGTAACGCCCATGTCCTGCTGATAGGCAGTGGCTATCTGCAAAAGCAGGGTAGAAGTATTGGCCTTTAATCCGAACCGGCCCAGTTCGGTTTTTTTCGTATAAGGATCGTATACATAATTGGCTTTGCCGCTAATGCCATCGCCGTTCTTGTCGCCTGCATCCACGAAAGAAAGGATGGTGCTCTCCGGAATTTTTTCCAGCAGGCCCATGCCGATCAGCGGCGGCGCCAAACGCGGCGAGAGCATATAATCCGCAGGCAGGCTGATGTAGGGATTGAGCAAAGAATAAGCAGGCTTTCTCAATGTAACTGTTGTTCCATCCGGATAGGTTACCGGAACATCGGTATATTGAATATTCACAGTGGCTTCGGGCTGTGCGCCAAGCACCGCCTGATCCTGGATCTGCGCGCCGAACCCCGGAATGCCGAGCGGTCCGCCATAAACATCCGTTCCGGCCTGGCTGATACGGATCAGCAATCCGGAATTGGCAGCGCCGGTAGTGGGCAGCCCTCCTCCGTCATTGCGATGGCAGTTGATGCAGGCGATATTGTTGAACACAGGGCCCAGCCCCGTGAATACCGTAGCAGGCGGAGCAACAAAAACGCTTTCAAAGGTCTGGTCGCCGATATCATGAACGCGGCTGTCTCTCGCGCTCAGTCCGTCTACAGCATTGGTGAGCGCATGAGAGCTTACATCGAACACCGTGGCTGCGCCTCCGCTGAGGCGTTCATCATATCCGTTATCGGGGAACACCTGCGCTTTATGGCACATGCT
>CAYYZJ010000784.1:0-4171 GCA_964475615.1 uncultured Flavitalea sp.
TACGATATTGATCAGCCGGCTTTCCATGTTCAGCCGCTTCAGCGCCTTGCGAATGGAGGTTCTGACCAGCCATCCGTTGAATTTGAGCAGGATATCAAACAGCTTTCCGGCAGGCAGAAAATTAATGGTTAACACCAGCGGCGGAGTTAAAACAAAAACGCTTGTCTTTTCATCCACGCTTACTTTAGTGAGCCTGTCCCGGATTCCCAGGGCTTTTCTGAGCAAAACCGGCTTTTTTTTTCTAAGCCCGTCAAACGCATCCTTGATCGTGTACGGGCTATTCACATACAGCACTTTATTGTGTGCAGCAAAAACCTGCATCAGCTCAACGATGGTTTTCGCATAATCACCCTCCCACAACGGATTGGCTATGCATAATATGTTTCTATCCTTTAACATGCGCGTTAAATGAGCCGGTGATGCCGCAGCAAGCCGTCTTATTTCCTGGATTGGATCATGGCAAGTGCATCATCCAACCGCATTCCGATCAGTGCTTCAAGCTGCGTTTCTGCATTGGCAAGGTCGCGCTGGGTGTTCACAAGCCTGACCTCTTCAGTATTTTTGCTTCTTCCTGCGAAAATATAGTTTTCGAGAGTGACTTCCCCTTTCTGATACCGTTCTTCTGTTTTAGAATATAACACCCTGGCATCCAGCACTACCTGTTGCTGAAAGGACAGCAACTGCTTGTTCATTTGGTAATCTTCGTAAGCAAGCAGCACACTTTTGCGTATGGCCAGTTTCTGGGCTTCCACATCGTTTTCAGCGGCCTGGTAACGATAGTATTCCGCTTTGGATTGCTTGCTGTTATTGACAAAAATGCCCAGCGGAAGCAACACCCCTATATTATACCTGGGATATAAACTGGCGCCGTTATAGAGATTGCTGTTGTTGAATTCTTTTATCGAATATTCGTTCAGATTTCCGGCCAGCGTAACGGAATTCAACCAAATGGTTTTAGAATGGGCGTAAACATACTGTTGTGCCTTTGCCTGGCTTTCACTCAGCTTTATCTGAGGATTGTTCATGGCTAATTGCACAAGTGCTTCGGCAGTGCTGTCTACATAGGGATTGAAGCTTACTGCATTGAGCGTTCTGGCCTGTTGGCTGTACAGGTCTGATACAATAAAACAGACAACTGTGGTGATGAGCATTATTTTTTTCATGTTTGCATTATTTCGGGTTGTTAGAATATGCTATTGTTTTTCGTAAACGAATGATGATTCCGACCATCGGATAAAAAAGAAATGCACCCGGCAATGAGCCCACAGCTACCTGCGAATAATTGGCCACAATATAGCTGAATAAACTGATAACGCATGCCAGCAATAAGATCCTGATCCCCGGCTTTTGGTGTTTGTAATAGGCATGCACACCCTGCTGGAGTATGGTAAAAAAGACCAGGCACTGAACAATCAGTCCTATCCATCCCGTTTCCAGTCCTGTTCTGAGAAAGCCGCTGTCAGTAGGAAATCCTGCCAACGGATGATTGGAAATGCGTGCGGGTTGATCGGAGGTATTTCTGCCGGATGTGGTAGACGCACCGGTGCTGCCCAGGCCCCCTCCCAACGGATGGGAGCGAAGATAGGGCTGTATTCGCTTGCGGTTCTGATCCCGCACCTGCAGGGAAGCATCCTGCGAAAATTTAAAAGTCGTTCTTATCCTGTTCAGCGTGGCGTTGCCGTAAAACGGCCCGAAAATAAGCACAACAAAGCCCAGTACGGCAAAACAGGCAAAAAGCAAGGTCTTGAAATTACTCAGGGTCATTAAAATATAAAGTATGATGCCTACAATAAAAGCAAAGTAAGCTGTTCTTGTACCGGAATAGCCCATTGCCAGCAGGCAAAAGATGATGCAACCGGCGAGGGCGATACGCCATTTTGTTTTGGACCTTAAATTCAAAAGAAAGACTATGCAAATCAGCGAAACGGCCGACATTAAAATGCCGAATGCCGTTGGATCGGAAATAAATGAAAATTTCCGGAAGTTGCCATTGTCCAGGGAATAAAGACCTACCAGGTGAGGATCGGAGTAAATATAATTCAATTCATAGGTGGGATAACCCGCCCATTCCTGATAACATCCATATAAAGCGGCAACAAAAGCGAGTATGATCCAGGCCTTAAAGAAACGGTTGATGGATCTCTGATCTGAAAAAATTTGTATGGAGCAATACACAAATATCTGCAAAATAAAAAAGCGCCTCAGAATAAGGAAGGTAGTATCCCGCGATTCTGCATTGGGATTGAAAATCTGTAGACTGGAATAAAGAATATATACCAGCAATGCATACACGACCGGCGAGTTACAGTGTTTCCATAAAGATTCCCGCCTGATCAGCTTTCTCAACAGGATGCCTATGAAAGTAAGCAATACGATTACGTCTATATAACTGCCCAGAGGAAGATTGGTATCGATGATCCGTTCAAAATCTGCAAAAAAGACCGATACCACAATGGAAAAATAGAAGCCGAAAACAGGAAACAGCATGCAGAAAATGGTAAAGCCGAGCGCGATCACTCCGCCCAGGATTACAATACCGGTAGTATAATTCGATTGGGTCAACAGAAAGCTGATGCCGGCCGTCAATGCCAGTAAGAAAACAGCTAACAGCAAAGTGGGCAGTATCTTCTTCTCATTTTTTATATGGGCCGTGGTTCTCATGGTCAAAAGAAAACGATTTTGATGAATATGCCAATGATCACGCAGGCTATAAAAGCCGTTACAATGGCTTCCAGAATGCCATCATTGGACAGGCCAGTATTTTCAGTTCTTTCTTCAGTCATGCTATTTCTGGTATTGAGGTTTATTCATTTTTGTCTTTACTGTTATTTTAACCATGTTGAAAATCTCCGCATACAGCGAAAAAGTGCTTTTGAATACATTCAGCCATCGTATTCCAAATTTTCTATTCAGGATGATTTGTGTAATGATGAATACAATCAGGTAAGTGGTGGCTGTTCCGGATGCCGCCCCGATCACTCCGAAAAAATGTACCCCGACAAGATTGGCTGCAACATCAAAGAGAAAAGCAAAGAACATTACCTTGAAATTGATGTCTGGATATCCGGTGGCATCCATAATGGTTCCGAATTGCTTCAGAAAAGGAAGGGTGAAGCCGAAGAAGGCTGTAATTCTGAGAATAGGCGCTGCTATCACGAATTTTTTTCCTGCCAGAATATATAAAATCGTGGAAGGCATCAGCAGAATAAGGATTAATGCAGGAATGGAGAAAATAAAAATGGCGCCAACGGTTCTTTCATACATTTTTTTGATGACCTGTTTGTCGGAACCATCGTATTTGGCCGCTTTTGGAAAAAGGATATCGCCCAACACCTGCGACGGCATATCGACCAGGTTGCTGATCCGCAGGCTGGCATTGTAATAGGCGGAAACGGCAGGCCCGAAATAATTGGACGTAATAAAATTGTCGGTGCTTCTGAAAAGAAGTGAAAAGATATTTGTTCCGAAAACATATTTTCCAAAATGCCAGAGCTGGGAAAGCCAGGTTCTGTAATCCTTGAATCCCCATTCGAGGTAAGGTATCGAAATCTTCAAACCGACCAGGCTGCCGGCCAAAACGGAAAAAAGATAGAACCAGGACAAAATGTATTCATTGATCGTAAGTTTGAACAGATAACAAACGGCAATCAGCAGAACCAGCAATCCCTGGCGGATACAGTACATCCAGCAAACGCCGCGAAAATCCATTTTGGCATTCAGCAACATTTCGCAGTGGGCAAATACCGCACAAATGATCATGGTAATGGCATATATGCGAAGCATTACCGCCAGTTCCGGCGCTTTTAGCCAGCCTGCGGCAGGAGTTGCCAATACCAGGAATAAAACGGCAAGAACAATACTGATGAACAGGCTTAATACAAAAGCGGTTCCCTGCAGGCTGGCATGCTGATCCTTGTCGCTTTTGTGTATAAAGCGGATGAATGCATTCCGGATCAATGCCGTGCGGGCCGTTTCCGTGATCGATGAAATGATCAGGAACAGGCCCCAGACGCCAAATCCCGACGGGCCAAGTATCCTTGCCAGCAACATAAACGACACGATGCCCATCAACAGGGTGGATAGTTTCTGGAATGCAGTGAACTTTCCTGAATGTACCCAATAACTGTATTTCTTGAACAGGCTCATGTATTTTTTTGTTTTAGAGAAAAAA
>CAYYZJ010000785.1:0-2488 GCA_964475615.1 uncultured Flavitalea sp.
GTTTTTTCCAAAAACAGATACGACGGTCAGTTCCGCCGGTTGCATACCCCGGGCCGAAGCTTTTACTTTGATGGCGCCGGCCTGTTTTTTGGACCGGATGATGAGCAGGCACCGGCCCTGCCAGGCTTTCCGCTGCGGCAACTGATAGCTCTCAAGGCTCAGGGGATTGGCATTGCCGACCCCGGCAATGCTTGCCGGCCCTTCGATGCTGAACCGCACGAGGTTTTCTGCTTTGGGATTCCGGTTTCCTTTGGCATCGGTGAGCTCAACGGTGATATAGCTCAGGTCTTCCCCATCGGCCATGATCTGCTTTCTGTCTGCATGAAGCCTGATGGCAACAGGCGCTGCTGCCGTTTGCAATGCAGCGGATGCGGCAATGGCCGGTCCGTCATAGCCGGTCACTTTCAGTTCACCGGCCTGGTAAGGCACATTCCATTTGGCCATGTATTGCGTTGATCTGTCTGTTTTCTTTTTGCCCAATGATCTTCCGTTCAAAAAAAGTTCTGCGGATCCGCAGGAAGAATATACCGATACTTCGAGCGGGCGGCCTTCATAGCCTTTCCAGTTCCAGTCGGGCTTCACATCATGCCATTCCCATTTGCTCCAGGATTGTTTGTTCGGATTAAGGGGAAAGCTGGGCTGCGGCGGCTTTACAAAGAGTGCGATCCTGTTTTTCTCCCAAAGCGCCTGCCGGTAAAAAGACTGCGGCCTTCTCCATCCGCAGATGTCGATATCGCCGCAATAAGCCAGGTTCCAGGGAAAGAAATCCTGTTCCTGCCAGTATCCGCGCCACCCGATGCTGGCTTCGCCGATATAATCGAAGGCAGTCCACACAAAATCGCCGGTCACCCAGGGATAATCGCGCACGGCCATCCAGGCGCCGAAGCTTTCCATGGCATAGGATTCGGAACCGAACATGATGCGCGAAGGAATGCGCCGGTGATCCTGCAGATATAAATCGGGTTGATTGTGGTCGCCGCCTGCAGCATAATTATAACCGCACACATCGAGCGTGGCAAAGAAGGGATCTTTTTGCGGACGCAGGTTGTTCACTGCTGCAGTAACGGGGCGGGTGGCATCCATCCTGCGGATATGATCGCCCAGCATCTTTGCCACTTCGATCACTGTTGGATTTTCCATATCGCGGATCTCGTTGCCGATGCTCCATAAAATGACGGAAGGATGATTGCGGTCGCGGTCGATCATGCTCTCGATATCCTGCTGCCAGTATTGATCGAAATAGAGATGGTAGTCGTGCGGATTGTTCCCTATCCTCCACATATCGAAGGCTTCATCCATAACGAGCATGCCTAACCGGTCGCAGGCATCGAGAAAAGCGGGCGAGGGCGGGTTATGCGAGCAGCGGATGGCATTGAAGCCGCTTGCTTTCAATATTTCGATGCGCCGTTCTTCGGCCCGGTCAAAAGCTTTTGCTCCCAGCGGGCCATTATCATGATGCACGCAGCCCCCGCGAAGCTTTACCGGCTTGCCGTTCAGGGTGAATCCGTTTGCAGTATCGAAAGCAATGCGGCGGATGCCGAATGTTGTTTTCAGCTCATCCGTTCCCTGGTCGTCATCGTATAATTCAGCAACTGCCCTGTACAATGCAGGCGAATCGGCGCTCCACAATTGAGGATTGCTGACCTCAATCGTTTGATCGAACGGATAAGTTGTTTTTCCTTCCATATTCTGCCGCGATTCGGCAACGCCCACTTCATTTCCTGTTGGATCCAGGATATGTGTTACAAGCCGGGCCGGCATGGTATGGTCTTCCCCGTTTTCTACAGCAGTGCGTACATGGATGCTTGCCGAGCCTGGCTTTATATCGGTTGTGATATAAGTTCCCCATTGCGCAATATGCAGCGGGTTGAAAAAGATCAGCCAAACATGGCGATAGATGCCCGAGCCCGAATACCAGCGGCTGTTCTGCCCTTCGTTCCTCACCTGGACTGCAATCGTATTCTCCTGCCCGGATCTTATTTTATCGGTGATATCGAACCAGAAGCTGGTATAGCCATAAGGATGTTCTCCAAGGGATTCTCCATTTACCCAGCATTCGGCATTCATATAAACGCCGTCGAAAAGGATGCGGATGCGTTTGTCTTTTTGACCCGCGGGAACCGTAAATTTTTTTCTGTACCATGCAGTGCCGCCTGTGGTAAAGCCGGTGCTTACCTGCCCGATGGCATCGCGATCGAAAGGAGAGGACTTGCCGGGAAGGTCTTCAATGCTCCAGTCGTGCGGAAGGTTTACCATTCGCCATGATGAATCGTTGAACTCGGGCATTTCCGCACGCTGCGCTCCGCCCCGGTGAAAGCGCCATCCTTCATCAAAAAGCAGCGTTTGGGAATAAGCGGTCAGTGTGAATGCAAGGCAACAAAAAGCAAAAAGCAATTGGCGGATCATGGCAATCGTTTTGAAATGCAGGAATAAATGTAAAAATAACATTTCAAATGAAAGCCAGGCTTTTTATTTCCCGACGATCACA
>CAYYZJ010000786.1:0-12495 GCA_964475615.1 uncultured Flavitalea sp.
AGTCAACGAGTTCACAGGAACTACAAACATTAACATTCCCATTTACACATTAAGAAGCAGGTTCCTGGAGGTACCAATCACCCTTTCTTATCAGGCCACAGGCATTAAAGTAAGCCAGGAAGCTTCGTGGGTAGGGCTTGGCTGGGACCTTATTGCGGGTGGCCGAATCACAGTAGAGACAAGAGGGAGTGTTGATTTTTGCAGTTCAACCAGGGGCCTCACTTCTCCAACCAATTTAGCTGCTGGCATGAAGCAGATTTTTAACAGGCTTGGTAATAACCGTGAAAATGCAGTATATACCCCTGCAACAATTTGTGAAGTTTATTCAGGCGATAATTGTACTGACACTAACTTTTATAACTTTCAGGCCATTTCAGATATGACCCAATATGGCGTGGGTGAGCCGGATATTTTCAGAGCCAACTTCTTAGGCCACTCCGTTACCTTTTATGTTGATAAGACCACCAACAACATAAATTTTTTAGGAGAGCAAAGCTTCTTTAAAATCAACTACACACTTGATCCTTACAATAACATCACCGGCTGGACAATTACGGATGATGAAGGAGTGAATTATTATTTCAATATAGCAGAAGTGGCAACCAACACTTTACCATCAAGTGCTATTGTTCCAAGCAGTTCCACTTCTGCCTGGCTGCTTACTAAAGCAGTTCACCCTTCAGGCGATTCAGTTAATTTCAGTTATAGCAATTATGGATATGCTGTTCCTGCTTTTCCAATGGCAGCAACTATTGATTATGATACAGCAACCAGGACACTTACTTTTTCTCAGGATACCTATCAGAATGTGACATTGGAATCCCCATATTACCTCACCAGGATCGAAACTTCCAATGCGTCAGTTGATTTTACATTGGATACAAGAACAGACTTATATGGGCCGGGCAGCCGCAAATTGGCTAAGATAACTATATCAGATAAACTTACCGGGCAGGTCAAAAAAACCGCGACATTCAACTATAGCTATTTTCAGAGCAGTTCCAATCCATGGAGCTCTTATCTCAATACATTACAATATTATCTTCCCAGCCCTTTAACCACTAGCGGCTATATTGCCTGCTCGAGTTCAAGATTGAGATTGGATTCTGTCATGTTGAATATCAGCGGTTATCAGCCCCCTTACAAATTTTATTATAACTCGACCGTTCCCGACAAATATTCTTATTCACAAGATCACTGGGGGTACTATAATGGGGTCAATAACGCCTCGAATGGTTACACATTTACCCACCTGATACCAATCAATGGTATAGGGGGGGTGCAAAATAAAATACCATCAGCTTATCTCAGTCAGTTGGGAGATAACAGGGAATGTGATTACAACTTGATCCAGGCAATGGTATTAGACAGCATTGTTTACCCCACTGGCGGTAGCACTGCATTCAATTATGAACCGCATCAAGCTAATATGGTCACAGGAACTCTTGTAACAGGCGGAGGCATAAGAGTGAAACAGATCAAAGATTACTCAATGGGCACCCTTGCCAAAGCAACAAGCTACTCTTATTACAGTGGTAAATACATGGGCGCGATCCAATACTATACTACAGCGAATGTGCTTCTCCCTTGTCAATACTCTTCAAACCTGGGCCCGGATTGGTATGAGAATCATATAAAATGCTCCAGCAATGGGGCTGTTAATTTTAATGATATATTGGTAGGTTATGCACAAATCCAAGTTGTACAACAAGACTTTCTGGATCGCTCATTGGGATATACATTAAAATCGTTTAACATAAACACATCTTCAAATGTCTACGCTAATGGCGTGGGCTTTGATCTTGAACCGCCTTACTTTACACCAGCCGAATTGACGGGTGGCGTTTCATTTAACCCTTCGCTGCAAGATGTCGGGCATAAAGATCTTCCTCCAACACCTTCAAGTGCCCTGGAAGGTAAGCTTATCCAGGAGCAATATTTTGACAGCTCGAACAATCTGGCTAAATCGACGGCTTACTATTACCACCTTGCCAATTATACCAATAACTTTTATGATATCAAAGCCTTTCAGAACAGGGTTGATGGTTTTAATGTCAGTTGTAGTGGAGCCAACAATGAAGGATACGTTACAGATGGTGTTCGGCCTGTTAACCTGTTTGTATCCCCTGCAAAATCTTTCCATGCACTTACCGATAGCGTTGTAGAGCTTACCTATAGCGGAAGCAATTTTGTAAAAAAGAAAACGGTCTATCAATACAATTCCCATTACCAGCCAATGTTTGAGACCATTTACAATTCAGACGGCACACAGACCATCAACTACACCAGAACTTCGGCAGAAATCAATGTACCCCAGGCAAGCGGAGAATCGGGCTTGTTCGCTACGCAGATGTTTCAGATGTACAATCAACACATTCTTGATTTCCCCATCGAGCAGATTGTGATACACCGGGGCACGGCCGGAGATTCAACGGTGATCAGCAGCCGCTTTAATGTTTACAATAATGCACTTCCCCTTCAGGTATATGTGATGGAATCCGCCATCCCGCTTACTTTGCGAAGCCAGTTTGTACCCTGGTACTATGTTTTGGGCAGCACTTATTCTGTGGCAATAGACAGTCATTATAGCCTATATAGTAGTGCAGATTATTCTCCAAATGGTTTGATATGGACGTTGCATACGCTGAAGGGGAACAAGGCCTTTATCTGGGATGAGAATTATAACCTGATGATGGCCCAATGTGATAATGCAGATTCAGCAAGCATTGCATTTAGCTCGTTCGAGACCCAGGCAAAAGGAAGGTGGTCGTATAACCAAACTGCTGTTGCTACAGACAATTCAGCACCAACGGGCAGCTATGCCTTCAGCTTGTCGGGATCAAATACAATCAGTATAAACTCCTTGTCGAGCTCAACTACTTATATAGTCTCTTACTGGAGCAAATCAGGCAGCAGCTATACAGTCACCGGCAGTACATCAGTGAAACAAGGTAAGACAGTCAACGGCTGGACTTATTTTGAGCATACGGTTAGCGGCACTGCAAGTGTCACTATTTCAGGAACAGGGAGTATCGATGAAGTAAGGCTATATCCCTCCACTGCCCAAATGATCAGCTATACCTACTCTCCCTTAATAGGTATTACCAGTGAGTGCGATGTAGCCAGCAGGATTACTTATTATTTCTATGACGGCATTGGCAGGCTGAAGTGGATAAAGGATCAGGATGGCAACATCGTTAAGACATTCCAATATCATTTTCAATCCCTGTCTGGCCTACAGTACTAAGAAAAATAAAAATATGAATAGAAATATTTTCTATAACGGTCTGATGGCAATTGCAGCATCCTTTTTATTCTTTAAAGGGAATGCGCAGATCACGATCTCCGGGCAGAGCTGTGTTGTACCAGGAACAATGTATCAGTATATTATCTCCGGCGCTTCGATGTCTTCCATTCAAGTATGTGTTACGGCTGGCTCAATACCGGATTCTGCAGGTGGGCCTGTTAGTTGTAAAACATTAGATTCCTCTGCAAGAGCTGTACTTGTTATATGGAATGATTCCGCTTCGGATGAAGGAAGCTTAAATCTGTCTTCATCCGCCGGAAATTTTTTATTAAATGTGCAGTTCTCGCCTGAACTAAAACCAGGTGCAATCGACAGCGCTTCAAAGGTTCAGTTTATAGATTCTAATGCAATTCCGGCAAAGATCAGTTGCGGCCTTGATTCCGGAGGGGCCTGCACACCTAAATATGAGTACCAATGGCAGCAATCATCCGATATGGTGAGCTGGTCGGATATCCCTGATGCCAATGGGCAGGAACTCGTCATTTCTCAGGGACTTACCCAAAGCTCCTACTACAGAAGAAAAGTAACAGAAACGATTTCACGAACTATTGGCTATTCGGATGCAGCAGCCGTCTTTGTGATGCTGCAGATGGGAAGTCAATGAAAACATCTTGATTCAATACAAGCGCTAACGGAAAAGCATAACTGAAAATAGCACTGACATGCAAAAACACAACCCCATACCTGCAACCATTAAAATAACCATAGCCACTGCGCTTTTATGCCTCGCCGGCTTTATTGGGTTCTCACAGAATAGCATCAGTGGCCCTACCTGCGTTTTACCATCTACTCAATATTCTTATAACCTGTATGCCTATTATTCAGGCACAGCCAACTTTACCTATACTATCTCCAATGGAACCCTTTCTACGGGAGGTACCAGCGGGTCTCATAGCGGCCCCGGAAGCGCTACCATTATCGTAACATGGACAGGCAATGGTACGATTACCCTGGTATCGCCCAATGGCCCTACTAACTACTTCGTAACTTTTACTGCTGCATTTTCAGCGGGAAGTATCACTTCCGGCCAGAACCAGACGATTGACTATAATACGGTGCCGGCAACCATTAATTGCTCTGCCGCCAGCGGTGGTACCTGCAGCGCTCCAAATTATGTCTACCAATGGCAATCAAGTCCTGATAATATTAATTTCTCCGATATTCCCGGTTCTACTTCACAGAATCTCAGCTTTTCTACCGGAGCTACTCAAACAACTTACTACCGTCGGTTTTCGAGGGAGATCACGAGCAACAATACCGGTTATTCCAATAGTGCCTCTGTTATCCTGAATCCCCCAAATCCTATTCTGCCGGTCAATGCAGGAAGCGTAAGTCCTGCTTCTCAAAATATCAACTACAACACTTCGCCAGAAACTTTGGTAAGTACGAATGTTTCCGGCGGCACCTATACTTACACATACCAATGGCAAAGCTCACCTGATAATAGCAACTGGACAAATGCACCCTGTAATGCCACCAGTTATAATCCGGGTAACCTGACCGTACCCATTTATTATCGCGTGGCTGTTACAAGCAATGGCGTTACGGATTACAGCAGTTCAGCTTTTGTGAATGTTTATCCCGAACTTAGACCAGGAACCATAACACCCGCTGCCATCAATATCACATCAGGTAACAGTCCAGGTGGGCTGAACTGCAGTGCATCCACCGGAGGCAATGGCGTCTATTCCTATCAATGGCAGAGCTCTACAGATGGAGTAAATTTTACGAATATCACTGACGCAACTGCTTTATTCTATGTTCCTGGAAACCTTTCTTCCAACACCTGGTACCGGCTGATGATCACCTCTAATGGAGCTACCGTTTATTCAGATATTGCCAAGGTTTCCATCGCGACTACATCGCCCGATGTCAATTTTATCCGCGAAAGGGACATCCTGAAAGCAGGCATAACGGATTCTGCAGCGGCAGAAGCCCTGACAAGCCCGTATGACGTTTCACAAACGACCCGATACTATGATGGGCTCGGCAGACAGATTCAAACTGTAGCCATGCAACAGAGCCCGTCTGGGAAGGATCTTGTTTCCTTCATTCAATATGACGGTTTCGGAAGAGAAACTCGTAAATTTCTGCCGTATGTTGCAGGTACGGATGACGGCAATTATAAGAATACTGCAGTTGCTGACGAGTATAATTTCAATGCTGCACAGTTTCCTGGCGAGCAGGTATACTATGGTCAGATTAATTATGAGGCTTCTCCATTGAACAGACTTCTCGCAACGATGTCACCAGGTCTTAGCTGGAGCGGGTCTGACAGAGGTGTTTCTGTGCAATACCAAGTTAACACTGATGCAGACAGTGTCCGTATCTGGACAATAGCGATGCCTATCGGAAGTATTCCGGCAACTTCACAAACTTATTCGGCCGGTACACTGTATAAAAATATTTCTATTGATGAAGCCGGCCACCAGGTTGTTGAATATAAAGATATCGAAGGCAAGGTTGTTCTGAAAAAGGTCCAGTTGTCGGGTTCACCGGGCACTGCTCATATGGGCTGGCTATGTGTTTATTATGTTTATGATGTAATGAATAACCTGCGTTTCGTTATTCAACCCAAAGCCATAGACCAATTGCTGCTGGCCGGAACCTGGGACCTCAACAGTGTTACCAACCTGGTCAATGATCTCTGTTTCCGCTATGAATATGATCAGCGCAAGCGGATGATCATCAAAAAAATACCGGGCAATCCGGAAACCTGGATGGTCTATGATGCCCGCGACCGGATGGTAATGCTTCAGGATTCCAATATGCGGCATTACAACAAATGGCAGGTATTCCGCTATGATGCCCTGAACAGGCTTGATACGATGGGCTATCTGGTTGTCAATGGCGACAGGGTCTATAACCAGAACCTGGCCTATAACAGCGTCAACTATCCTGCCGACCTGAGCGCCATCGACCTGGAGACCACAAATTATTATTATGATTACAGTTGGGTCGGCGGCCCGGGCTTTATCTCGACGGTGACCAGCAGCTATGCTACCAATAGCAATTATTTCATCACCAGCTATAACAGCAGTCCAACCTACGCTCAACCGCTAACGCAATATTCCATTACCCGCGGAATGCTCACCGGCACCAGGATCAAGGCGCTGTCCAATACCTATTTCATTTATACCGTTCATTTATATGACGACAGGGGCCGGATCATTGAATCGCAAAGCAGCAATTATTCCGTTGCCAAGGATACCGTATTTACCCAGTACGATTTTTCCGGCAAACCCTTGCGTAATCTGGTTCTGCACCGGAAAGCCGGTTCCAATTCCCAAAACCATAAAGCGCTGACCAAGCTGGGTTACGATGCCGCTGGGCGCCTGCTTACCGTTTATAAAAATATTGACAATGCTCCTTCCGATCAGCTTATCGTGACCAACAGCTACAATGAGCTAGGCCAACTTAGGGTAAAATATCTTGGTAATAATGTGGACAGTCTCGTTTATGATTACAATATCCGCGGATGGCTTAGCAGCATCAACAAAAATTATATCGCCGGATC
Source organism: uncultured Flavitalea sp. (assembly GCA_964475615.1). Taxonomy (GTDB): domain Bacteria; phylum Bacteroidota; class Bacteroidia; order Chitinophagales; family Chitinophagaceae; genus Puia. Next base: position 6,825 of record CAYYZJ010000786.1, read on the forward strand.
GGCCACCCATTATTTCGGTATGGAGCTGGGCTATGATAAAACAGCCTCTGTTGCCGGAACTACCAGTTATGCTCAACCGCAGTACAATGGCAATATTGAAGGAACCGTTTGGAAAAGCGGAGGAGACGGCATAGCCCGTAAATATGATTTCACTTATGACAATGTAAACCGGCTTACCGGCGCTGATTTTACCCAGCAGGCAGGCTCCGGATTTGATAAATCGGCCGGTATTGATTTCAGTGTTAGTAACCTGAGCTATGACGCCAATGGCAATATCCTCACGATGAACCAGATGGGATATAAAGTAGGCGGCTCAGCTCTGATAGACCAGCTCAGCTATGCCTATAAGACCAACAGTAACAGGCTGACCAAAGTGACCGATGCAGTCAGCGACCCCAATACCAGGCTGGGCGATTTCCATGACGGCAGCAATACCGGCGACGATTATAAATATGACGGCAATGGCAACCTGCTTACCGACAGCAATAAGCTGATCACCAGCATCACCTACAATTTCATTAACCTGCCGGAGCTGATCCCGATAAAAGGAAAGGGAACTATTAGATTCACCTATGATGCCAATGCCAACATACTGCGCAAGCAGGTGATCGACACCTCTGTACATCCTAATGATACCACAACGACGTTATATATTGCCGGCTTTGTATACCAGAACGATACCCTTCAGTTCGTAAGCCATGAAGAAGGCCGGGCCAGATGGGCCTTTCACAAATACACCAACGGTACCACTAAATACGGATATGAATATGATTTCTTCGAGAAGGATCATCTTGGCAATACGAGGGTGGTGCTGACCCAGCAGAAGGATACAGCCATGTACCTGGCCAGCATGGAAGCAGCCAACCGCACTACCGAAACCCAACTGTTCAACAATATCACCACAACAAGCTATCCGAGATCATCAATACCCAGCTATCCCAATGATGTGACCTTTACCAATCCCAATGACAGCGTATCCCGAGTCAACGGCAATGGGCCAAGGGTAGGGCCGTCGCTGCTGCTAAAAGTAATGAGTGGTGACAAGATAGATATCGGCGTTCAGTATTATTATACCAATACAGGAACTCCACCTGCGCCGACCAGTTCATTCAATGATGTGCTCAATTCGCTGGTGAATGGCCTGGTGACAGCAACCGGCGGCTCCAAGGGAACAACCACAGAACTGCTGAATTCCAGCGGGCCTGTATATGGAGGATTGAACAACTTTCTGACCAATAATGAACCTAATACCAGCAATAAGCCCAAAGCCTATCTGAACTGGATTTTACTGGATGAACAGTTAAAATATGTCGATACCTATCCTCAAAGCGGAGCCATTGCCGTTGGCAATGCAGGACTGAATGGAACTCAGTTACAACCACTACTGGCCTATACCGGTCTTCCTGTTACCAAAAGCGGATATTTGTATATTTGGGTGAGTAATGAAACCCCAGGATGGGATGTGTTCTTTGATAATTTGAAGGTTAATCATTATACAGGGCCTTTACTTGAGGAAACGCATTATTATCCGTTCGGATTGGAAATGCGAGGTATCTGCTCGCAGGCACTCAAGCCACTTTATTATGAGAACAAAATGCGATACAATGGAAAAGAGCTGCAGAATAAGGAATTCAGTGATGATAGCGGGTTGGAAGTGTATGATTTCGGGAAACGCATACAAGATCCACAGTTAGGCAGATGGTGGTCAATCGATCCGCTCTCAGAAAAATATAGAAAATGGTCTCCATACAATTATGCGGTTGACGATCCCATACGGTTTACTGATCCTGATGGAATGGGGCCTAATGATTTTGTAAAAGACAAAGAGGGCAAAATAAAATGGGACAATAATGCGACTTCACAGGCCACTACAAAAAAAGGTGAAACCTACTTAGGCCAAACATTGACTTTTAAATTCAATAGCTACATTGACGCAAAACGTTGGGATGGCCCTGGAGGTAAAGCGCCTGCGGGGGATAAATTGACTTCTACTGTTACGGTTACAGGAAATAAAAATGAAAAGGGAGAACTGACCGGTATTACGGCTACAAAAAGTGTACAAGTTGGAGCCACCCCTGTAGGTACAGCAAGGGATTATTATCCCGGCTTAGGAAGTGATCAGAATAAATTTAGTGCAACTACTACGTCAGCAGGAATGAATGTTAATTTTGAACAGCACGCAAGCGTTTCACGCATTGAAGAAGTAGGGTTAAATACATTGGGTTACAATATTGTAAACGTTGCTCAAAAGTTAGATATCAATATTTCTCAACAAGGAAATGTATCTGTTTCAGCAGCAACCGATGTGTTTCCTTCTGCGACGCTTTCGGTGAATGGCAGCACGATAATGCAATATGATCAGCCATCGTTTAATGAAAACTTTAAAGCACCTGCAGTAAATTCTATTCCAGTATATGGGCCAGGTGGTTCAGTGCCACCAGGAACGTTTCAAGATTTTTCTTATAAACCTGCAATATGGTATCAAAGACTATAAATTATGATGAAGAGTTCGTTTAAAAATATTGCGTTGTATATATTCCTTAAGTATTTTATTTTTTATGTCTTATTGATGTTTAAGAATAATAATTATACGCTGATAAGAATAAATGAACTGAAAACTATCGGAGATTGGTTTTATTACTTATGGATATTCCTCTATTTACCCATAGTAAGTACGGTATTATTTTCGGCTCCTATTTATTTTTCGTTTAAATTGAAAAGAGGTTTTTTATTTATATTATTGATATTGACCTTTTTTTTAGGCGAATATTTTTTATATACTTATTTAGCTTCAACAACAGATATAATGAACGGAGTTTATCTCGAAATAATAAGCGTACTATTATTCTTTCTATTTTTCTATCGACATATTATTTTACTCTTTAATCGGCAAACAAAGCAAACCCCACGTTAATGAGGCATGACACACGATAGGTTTTTTATTTTACGAAGCAGGTAATTTACGGAAACTTCGAGAGCATCTGCTATTTTAGAAATCACTTTAACCGAAGGAGGGATATCGCAACTATCAGATCCTTAAAGACGTCAGAGGTGATAATCCGGCGGCAGACGTATTTATCAAAGGGTTAATGAGAAAGCTGTTGATGGGTCTGCTCACGATGGCGTAGTTGGAAGAACTCTACAAACAATGCAGCTTAATGTTGAGACAAGCAAAAAAAATCATGCTGGGCCTGATAATATACTAGGGACTGGATACAGGCGATCTGATGCGCATAGAAATGAAGGATATAAAACTAACGGAAGGTAAAATAAAAGTCAGGAGAACAAACGAACAGTTGCTAAATCTGAATAAAAATCTGTTATCCTGAGGTTACAAAAGTTCTTTGACCGTTAAAAAATGGACGCCAACAAAATCGGGCGATCAGCTAAAAAAGGTCGGTAATTATTATCCGTTCGGATTGGAAATGCGACGCATCTGTTCACAGGCACTCAAGCCACTTTATTATGAGAACAAAATGCGATACAATGGAAAAGAGCTACAGAATAAGGAGTTCAGTGATGGCAGTGGGTTAGAGTTATACAGTACACATTTTAGAAGCCTCGACCCTCAGTTAGGTAGATGGTGGCAGATCGATCCAAAGCCTGATTCTTCTCAAAGTCTATACTGTGCGATGGATAATAATCCTATTTTGCATAATGATCCAATGGGAGATTCTTCCATAGTCGGTGATTGGTTAGATAGTCATGGTTTCGGTTTTCATCCGGCGGCGCCAGGCCAATATGAGGATGAGCCAGTGAAAGCAGCTTTTGCGGATGCTACATATTTTCTAGCAAACCTTTTTGGCGCAAAAGATGTTGAAGACAACGCTAGGACTGCAACAGATAAAGATGCTTCAACTGCTGACAGAGTATTGGCAGTTGTTAAAATAGGCTTCGCAACAACCAGGGAAGAAGGGGGTGGTGGCTTCAAAGCTCCAACACTGAAAGAACAGGCGTTGAATTTAAAAGAACTAAATGGTGGGAAAAATTCTATAAGCATCAATACACCTAATAAACTAATAAGATATGATTTAGATGGCAAAGCGCATGGTGGTGTACCAACTCCTCATAAACAGGTTTACAATAAAAATTTTGTTAATGGTCAACAAAAGAGTATAAGCAGGGCGAGCAAAACTGCCGAACCCTTGACACAGCAAGACATAAGGCTTATCAGGAAATTTATTGAGAATATTAAGAAAAATCAGAAGCCATGACAGAAGTTGCAGAACTGGAATTGTTTAAGGACTTAACTTACATAACGCAGGACGGCAAAGAATACGATTTGCACAATGACTACAATTGTTCAAATTTGAATTACGATAAAGAAAGCAAATCATTAAGCCTCTTATTTGAACAAGTAAATAATGAATTATCACTCAAACTATGCTTGATTTTTAAAGAGGTAATAATTGCAAAGTTTAATTTGCTTTTTTCTTTTTCAACAGATGTCAAAACTGTCAACAATTTTTATCGAGGTAAATTTGAAGAAAATGGCCAACTTATTGAATTTTCTTCCGAGGGGCAAGGATATTTTTATCTTGAGTTTGAAAACGGGAATAAGTTTGAGTTTTTTTCCAAAAGTATGGTGATAATGGAAATTTGATTATATAAGTGCAGTAAAGCATTAATTGAAATAATGAAATTACAGGAACATATACCTGCCACGTATTAAAATCGCGGATTTAAGCAGCGATCATTTCTTCCATTAAAAATAGAAAATCGATTATCTTGGGAGTAGAAAAGTTCTTTGATATCAAAAAAACTGCAGCCGGCAGTTGCGGGGAATCATTAAAAAAAGGACGGTAATTATTATCCATTCGGATTGGAAATGCGAGGCATCTGTTCTAAAGCACTTAAACCACTGTACTATGAGAATAAGGAAAAAGCCAATGGAGGGTCGGAATTACAGAATAAAGAATTTAGTGATGGTAGCGGCTTAGAAACATACGATGCAACATTTAGAATGTATGATGCGCAGATCGGAAGATTCTGGCAAATCGATCCTTTAGGTGAATGGAATGAAAGCTGGAGCCCTTACTCATTTGTTCAAGATAATCCAATTTCATATTGCGATCCTTTAGGATTAGATACTACTACGTTAAATCCAGTGACCGTAGATCCAGGACAAAATGCCCCCTTGCATATTGCAAGAATTAGTCCAGCACCCAAAGTTGATGCTCCAAATCTACCAGAAACAAAACCGGATGCACCTATTAGAGATATCCCAACTACAGGAACGCCAAATTCAGAACCAACACCTGAGCCACCGGCGGCGATACCTGTCGGTGGGCCAGGAGCTATTGGAACTGCAGCCCTAACAGTAGTAGGCACATTAATACCTCTTGGAGGGCCTAGCTTTCCTAATGGCGATGAAATGTTTTTCCATAAGCACCCGGAGTTTTTAGATCCTAAGCAAACTTCGGAAGCTAAAAACAGAGACATAAATAAATTATGGTTAGTTAGATATGGGACTGAATCTGAAAGTAGAGACAGACTTCACAGCGAGGCAATGAGATCAGTCCAAATCGGTAACAAATATGGCGTTTCAGCATGGTTGAGAAAAAAACCCCTTCCTCCCGATAAAGGTAGGTCTGCATTATTAGTGGATGTCTTAGCAAAATTTACTATTAATAAAACGGGGCCAGATAATCATTTTGATGTACTTTTTAGT
>CAYYZJ010000787.1:0-10284 GCA_964475615.1 uncultured Flavitalea sp.
GCAAGCCCGATGGAAAACTGAAGATCGATAAAGTGTATGCTGTGATGGATTGCGGCTGGTATGTGAACCCCGATATCATCCGCGCGCAGGTGGAAGGCAGCATTGTGATGGCATTGGGAGCAGCCACCAGGCATGAAACACATTTCCAGGACGGGAAAGCAGTTGAAAAGAATTTCGATGCCTACCGCATGCCGCGTATCAGCGATATTCCGGAAATAGAAATACACATCATGGAAAATGATGAAAAGCCCGGCGGCGTAGGCGAGCCGGGATTGCCGCCTCTGGCGCCTGCCTTGTGCAATGCTGTTTTTGACCTTACAGGAAAAAGGATCAGGAAGCTGCCGTTTAATTTGGAGGAGGTGTGAGTAGAGGAGGCGTAAGGTTAAAGGCGAAAGGCAGCGGCGAAGCCCTGCTAATACAACTTGACCTCCTACCTTTTACCTTCTACCCTTCACCTTTTTATAAAAACAATGATCATGAAGTTTCAATCAGCTTGTATTTTAGTATTATCTGCCGCAGCATTTTCTTCCACGCTTTTATCTTTTCAACAAAAATTCGACCTCAAGGCCAGCATTGCAAGGGGAAAAGAAGTGTATACCACATATTGTGTTTCCTGCCACATGGAAGAAGGCAACGGCATTGAGAACGTATATCCTCCGCTGGCCAAATCAGATTATCTGATGGCCGATAAAAAAAGGGCTATTCAGCAGGTGTTGTACGGCGCCAATGAAGAAATGAAAGTGAACGGCAAAACCTATAATGCTCCCATGACGGGCTTCGAGCTCACCGACGAACAGGCAAGCGACGTAGTGAACTATATCCGCAATTCCTGGGGAAATAAAGGCGAAGCAGTGAAGCCGGAAGAGGTGAAGGGGGTGAGGAAGTAGGGATGCGGGATGCGGGATGCGAGGAGCGGGATACGAGATGTGAGATGTTGGATATGAGATGCGGGAATGCGAGGGATGGGATGTGGGATATGAATGTGAGATGTTTGGTTATGTGGGTTTAGTTAGTTGGAGGTAATCTTCGTAATAATCCATATCCTTTAGGATGTGATTGGTGGGCATTTCTACTTTGATACAATTTTGTTGATTGCGTTGAACGATCTCTTTGCATCCTTCCGGTTCCTGGTGCTGCAGGATGGATTCTTTATAATGAGATGAAAAAATAACCGGGTTCCCTTTTTGATTATTATAGATTGGAATGCAGATGCATTCCGGATTCAGCTTGAATTGCTCTTCAAAGCTGTTTTTCAGTAAACGATATTCCTCCGGCCGGATAAGCACCATATCGGCAAGACAGATCATGTAACCCTGATGTGTTGCATGCTTAACGCCCTGTTGAATGGAGCTGGTCATTCCGTTTCGGTAATGAAGATTCTCAATAACGGTAACAGGCAACTGCTTTATTGCTTCTTTCACCCGGTCTGCTTCATTGCCAACTACCACAATTACTTCCTGAATGCCTGCATCAAGAATATTACTTACCGTCGTCTCCAGAACAGTCTTATGCCCAAAATCCAGGAGCAATTTATTCTTCCCCTTCATTCTCTGCGAAGCCCCCGCAGCCAGCACAATAGCGCTTATCATATCATATCTCAATTATCAACCCATATCCCCCACAACCCATATCTCATATCCCGCATTCCGTATCCCGCATCCCGTCCCTCGCATCCCGCATCCCGCCCCTCGCATCCCTCAACACCCAATAGTTGCCCTGGATTCATGGACCGGCGATTTTTCTTTTCTTGCTTTTTCCGCTTCCCATCCGTCTGCGGGGCGGTGGTTGACGGCTTTCAGCAAAGCGGCTTCCAGCTCTTCATTGCTGAAGCCTTCGCGGAGCAATTGTTTTATGTTCAGCACGCCATCGTCATACAGGCAGGTTTTCAACATGCCTTGCGGAGTGATGAGTATGCGGTTGCAGGTTCCACAGAAGCTGCGGGTGTATGCAGCGATGATGCCGACGGTTCCTTTATGCCCTGGAATATGATAATTGTAAGAAGTGGAAAAAGAGGCATCGGGAATTTTTTGAATACCGGGGAAAACCGTTTTAATGGTATCGAGAATGCGCACGTGATCCCAGAGCAGCCTGGCATAGTGGCTGCCTTCGCCGTTGAAGGGCATCTCTTCAATAAAGCGCACGCTGAGGGGCAGCTCTTTGGTAAGCGCTGCCAATGGAATGATGTCCTGCGTGTTCTTTCCTTCCATGACCACTGCATTCAGCTTGGTATCGATGCCGTGCTGCAGGAGCTGGTCGAGGGTTTCAAGCACTTTGGGCAGTTCATCGCGATGGGTGATGGCGAAGAAACGATCCCTGTCGAGCGTATCGATACTAAGATTTACCGAATGGATGCCGAGCTTTTTTAATTCCGGAACGAGCGCTGCCATCAATGTGCCGTTGGTGGTGATGCTGACCTGTTTCAATCCCGGTAATCGCGACAAAGCATGGAGAAACTGCATGATGTCCTTTCTCACAAAAGGCTCGCCTCCGGTGATCCGTATTTTTTCGATGCCCATATTCACGAGCAGAGAGCAGATGCGGAGCATCTCTTCATAGCTGAGCAGGTCTTTTCTGGAAAGCCAGTTGATGCCCTCTTCCGGCATGCAGTAAAAACAACGGAGATTGCAGCGGTCGGTTACTGCCAGCCGGAGATAGGTGATGGGTCTGCCATGGTTATCGATCAGCACAAATATTTGTTTCAGCTATCATAAATCTTCCCTGGCCTTAATCGCAAGGGCATTCCCGGCCTGCCTGCAAAATGGCTCCTGATCTCGGCTGCGATGGACAGGGCAATTTCTTCGGGATTCACTGCGCCGATATCCAGTCCCGCCGGGGCAAAGATACGCCAATGGTCTTCTTCCTTAACCGGGCGGCCTTTCTCACTCAATGCGTTCATCATTTTTTCGCTGCGCAGCCTGGGGCCGAGCAGGCCGATGTAAGATGCAGGCGTATTCAACGCTTTTTGCAGGTTGCTGAAATCGGTTTTATAGTCATGAGCCATCAGCAGGAGCGCAGTATACTTGTCGATCACCGGCTCTTCTGCAGATTTGCTGTGAATGAGCCTGGTGGAAGGAGCAAAGAGTGATTTGTCTATTTTAGTCAGATTGGCCACTACGGTAGTATCCCATCCAAGCTCTGCCGCCATGCGGAGCAGGGGATGGATATCATAGTTCCCTCCGTAAATCACCAGATGCGTTGCAGGCAGCACGATCTCGATAAATATGCGGATAGCATCTCCCGGCACGGGATAGGTGAAAGTGCTGGACAGCCGGCTGTCGAGGCATTGTTTCAGATCATGCAAAACAGTATCCGCGATCTGCGTTAAGGGGAATGAGCGCAGGAACTGCTCATCCTCTTCATATAAAACCATTTTGCCAAGCGTATATGGGTCGGCGTTAGAAGCAGTGACCGAGGCAATGGCCCTTGGCGCCCTGGTATCCAGCACGGCCGACAATAATTTTACCGGATCGTTTCCGTTATCCTGCCTTAGCGGAGTGAACAGTACATCGATAATGCCGTTGCAGCCCAGTCCGATGCCGATCTGGTGATCATCATCCTGCGTGGTATCGTAGGTAATGGCGGAGGGCCTGTCCTGCATAATGGCCTTCTGCGCCCTGCGCAGGGCATCTCCTTCCAGGCATCCGCCGCTGATGCCGCCGAGATAGGTTCCGTTGTCCAGCACCAGCATGCGGGCTCCTGTTCTCCGGTATGAAGATCCTTCCACGCGCACCACGGTAGCCAATGCCGCACGGGTACTGTTAAAATCAATGCTGTTATAAGCGTTTACGATTGACCTGATCTCTTTCATGCATGCTGCCTTCTGCGGCGCAACATACAATTTAGGTCATTTTTTCGACAAGCCCTGAAGCGGCTTCAAACCCGTTCTGCCGAGTGCAGTTTTATTTTCGGCTGCTGGGGAATGGCATTTCCTTTTTGCTGTACTGCCTGCGCTTTACGGTATTTGGCCAGGTTGATAAGCAGCACGCTGACCAGGATGGTAACCAGCCCTACTATCTGCAGCCAGCTTACGTGCTCATGCGCAAAGAATATTCCCAGCAGAACGGCCACTACGGGATTCACATACGCATAGGTGCTCACCTGTATCGCCGGCCTTACCTGTAACAGCCATACATAAGCGCTGAAAGCAGCAATGGATCCCATGAAGATGAGGTAAAGCAGCGAAAACCAGGCAGAGGCCGGAATATGCTGCCATTGCAGGTTTTGCGTTTCTCCACGCAAAAGGCTGAGCGGAAGAAAAGCCAGCCCTGCCGCAATCATCTGCCAGGATGTATTCACGGGCGCCGATCCGCCGGTGGATTTATATTTTGAATAGAGCGATCCGCCGGCCCATGCAATGGGGCCAACGGCCATGAGCGCAAGGGCACCCAGCTCGGTAGCGTTTCCAATCGAGGAAAATGCTTCGATGACCTTTTCACTGAACAGCGCGATCACTCCGATGAAACCGATCATCAGTCCCAGCAGGGTGGATCTGCTCCTGAAATTATTTTTCCATTCGGACTTATCGAGCAATACGAACCAGATGGGAGAGCAGGAAACCATGATGGCCACCATGGCGCTCGGCAAATATTGTTCAACCCAGATCACGATGCCGTTCCCTATAAAAAGCAGGAGCAGGCCGCTGACGGCAGCAGGCCTGATGTTTTTCCAGACAAATATTTTTTCTTTCCTGATGACGCACCAGCTCAGCAACAGAAGTCCGGCGGTTGAAAAGCGCAACGCTCCCATCAGCAGAGGCGGGAAGCCATGAATAGCCCTTTGTATGAAAAAATAGGTGGAGCCCCATACAATATACACTGTTGTAAAAGCGAGTACGACCATAAAGGTGGAAGCATTCTTAGTGTTATTCATAGATCTTTTTTTTCCGGGATGATCAATTGTTGTTGCTCTTTTACGGTTTCCAGTACGATCGTGGTGCGGGTGGAAAGGAGATTGGGGATCTTGCTGAAGGTATTGCGCATGAGATCCATGAGGGAAGCGGAATCGTTGGTGCGCACCTTAACGAGGTAGCAGTCCTCCCCGGCAATATGATGCACTTCCTGCACTTCGGGGATCCTGGCCAGTTCACGGGCGGCAGTATTACAGCCCAGCCCCTCGGATGATCTCACGAAAATAAATGCCAGCAATTTCTGCTGCAGCATGGCGGGGTTGATGCGCGTGGTATACTGCAGGATCACCTGCTTCTGCTCCAGTTTTTTCACGCGCTCCAGCACGGCGGAAGGAGCCATATTGAGCTCGCGGGCAAGATCGGCATTGGAAATGCGGCCGTTCTCCTGCATCAGCCTGAGAATGCTCAGGTCTGTCTTGTCAAGATTGATTTCGACTTCGGGCATCATTCGGTAAAGTTATAGTATTTCAGAATAAAATTCTAATTAACTAATAATTAAATTATTTTTATTCTGAAATAAGTGTTTAAACACTTACCTGCTTCGGCCCGGCTGTTCGGGGCCCAGGAAGGATTTGATGATGCCGAGAGGGATGATGATCCAGTCGGGATGATAGTTCATTTCATAATTGAGATTGCGGAGCGCCTGTTGAAGCAGGTAGACCTGCATCATCATATCCAGGTCTTCTTTTTGTTTGGGAACCAGGGTTGTTCCCTGTACCGTATCGACCCAGCCGCGGGTAAAGAAACCGCTCATATAATGCGCCCAGAGCGCTGCATACGGAAGCAGCCCGAGGGTATTTTCCTTTGGGATATGATTGTTCTTCAATACGCCTTCATGCGCTACATAATGAATGGACATCACCATGGATGCCACGTCGCGCAAAGGGGAGCGGCGGAGCCTTCTTTCACTGTAGGTCTGTGAAGCGTCGCCGCCATAATCCTGGATGGCGAAATCCTTTCCGGTAAGCAATACCTGGGCAAGCTGGTAATTGCCGTGGATCCTGATCTTGATGACATCCAGTTTTTTTGAATAGATTTTTTTCAGGATGGCGAGGATCTCTGTTTTTCTTCCAACGATGGTGGCCAGTTGCTGCTTCATGTCGTCGGAAAATTTTTTCAGGTTCCTGCCCAGGGTCTGATAGGTTTCGCGCACCAGCGATTGCATGGTCGAGAACAGGGATCGCTGATAATAAAGGGAAAAGTTTTCGGGCCTGAAATCAGGAAGCGAAGTTCCCGATGCCAGCGCCAGGTGCATTTGCCCCGTCCTTACCCCCAGCAAATGGAGCTGCTCTGCTGCCGGCGCTCCCAGCAATACCTGCAATTGTTCGGGAAGCTTGTCGAAAGGCAAGGGATCGATCAGGCTTCCGAGCCGTTCATCGGGATTGAGGTTTTCCGCTTTTGTAGCAAGGATCTTTTCCGTAAAATCATTCATCAGGTCTATCACAAAACTGTAACCGTCGCCATGGTTTTCCACCATCACCTGCATAATGCCGAGCACGATGGCATCGCCGTTCGATTTCCATTCGATGGCACCGATGAATGCAGGCATGTGCTCGAATTTCGCATCTTCGGAAAGAAAACGCGTGATCTCCAGGTCGGGATTGATGGACGGGTCTACCTTCCGGTACATCCGCAGAAAAAAACGATTGTCGTACGTGATGGAAGTATTGTACTGATCCGACGGATGGATCCTGGATTTGATCTCTTCCTGAACATTCCAGTGTTTCTTCATATCATAGCTTCCATAAAAATCGATCTTGCCGCTTTTTAATGGCATGCTTTGATGGCCATCATTTTATTGAACAGCTCCAGTTGAAATGACTGCGTAAAAAATGCATCGCATAAAGCGCCTTTTTTTTCTCCTATCTGCAGTTGCGCTATGACTGCATGCGGAGTTTCTTTCATCAGTCGCCCTGCTGTTTGTTCATCGGTAAAAGTAACCGGCAGTTGATAGGTTCCCGGCAATCCGCTTTTATAGCTTACTTCTACCAGCAGCCATATCACGCGCTCGGGCAGGGGAAGGCTGGCATGGTTAACGATGTTGGTATTGTAGATATCTGATGCTCTCCCATCGAACCAGTTTACTTTACCCAGATATTCCGGTAGGATATTGTTCTCGAACTGATCTTTAGGCTGCGCCTGAAACAGGTCTTCCAGGTCGTTCAGCCGGATAAGCTGCTGCTCGCTTAGCTCCTGGCTCACTTTCTCCAATGAAAACCAGTAAAAGGAATGAGGGCCCAGCGTAAAGAAATAAGGGCCGTTCTCTTTGATGGGAGGAAAGCGGTTCCTGCTGGAAGTTTCAACCGGAACATATCCTGTAAAAGCGGAAAGGTCTACCTCGGCAGCCTGCGGGAATTTGGAAAGATTGGCCACCACCAGCAGGTTCTCTTCCTGGTATGTTCTCGTAAAAGCAAGCACTTTCGGGTTTTCCACGTTGAGGAATTTCAGGTCGCCGCGGCCCAGGGCCTTGAATTTTTTTCGCATGAAGATGATGCGCTTCATGAACCAGAACAGCGATGAAGGATTGCCGCGCTGCGTTTCCACATTCACCGATTCATAATGATATTCCGGATCGAGCAGGAGCGGGAGATAGAGTTTCTGCGGGTTGGCATCGGAGAAGCCGGCATTCTTGTCGGGCGACCATTGCATCGGCGTGCGCACACCATCGCGGTCGCCAAGATAAAAATTATCTCCCATGCCGATTTCATCTCCATAATAAATGACCGGCGTGCCCGGCAGGGAAAACAGCAGGCAGTTCAACAGCTCTATTTTTCTGCGGTTGTTTTCCACCAGCGGGGCCAGGCGGTGGCGTATGCCCAGGTTGAGCCTGGCCTTGGGGTCTTTTGCATATACCTTGTACATATAATCCCGCTCTTCATCGGTCACCATTTCGAGGGTAAGCTCGTCATGATTGCGCAGGAAGATAGCCCATTGGCAGATATCCGGAATGGCCGGCGTTTGGTCAAAGATATCGGTAATGGGATAGCGGTCTTCCATCTGCAATGCCATGAATATGCGCGGCATTACGGGGAAATGATAGTTCATGTGGCATTCATCGCCATCGCCGAAATAGGCAGCCGCATCTTCGGGCCACATATTGGCCTCGGCAAGCAATACGGTTCCGGGATATTTTTCATCTACATGCTTTCTCAATCTTTTCAGGAAAGCATGCGTTTCCGGAAGGTTCTCTCCATTGGTCCCTTCCCGTTCAAAAAGATAGGGAATGGCATCCAGCCTGAAGCCGTCTACGCCCATCTTGCACCAGTGATCGATGATCCTGAGGATCTCTTCCTGAACCTGCGGATTATCGTAATTGAGATCGGGCTGATGAAAAAAGAAACGGTGCCAGTAGTATTGTTCTGCCACGGGATCCCAGCTCCAGTTGGACGGTTCGAAATCCTGGAAGATAATGCGTACATCCTTGTACTGGCTGGGGTCATCCGTCCACACATAATAATTTCTTTCCGGAGAATTTTTCGGCGCTTTGCGTGCACGCTGAAACCAGGGGTGCTGGTCGGAAGTATGGTTCACTACCAGCTCGATGATCACTTTCAAATTGCGCTTATGCGCTTCCTTCAGCAGTTGTTTGAATTGCTGGATATTGCCGTAAGCAGGGTTGATGTGATAATAATCGGCGATATCATAACCGTCATCGCGCAAAGGTGAAGGGTAGAAGGGAAGCACCCAGATTGCCGTTATGCCCAGCTCCTGCAGATAATCCAGCTTTTCGAGCAGTCCCTGAAAATCGCCGATGCCGTCTGCATTTCCATCGCAAAAAGCTTTGATATGCAATTCATAAATGATCGCGTCTTTATACCAAAGCAATTCATGAGCAGGCGGAGAAGGATTTTCCATATTTGGCGGTTTGTTCCATTCCTTCTCTATAAAATTAACGTGCCAAAACGAGTTTACAGTTTAGAGTTTTCAGTTTCCGGTTTCCGGTTCTCATTGTTGAAATGGTTGAACGATGGGAACTTGCGACTGTAAACTATAAACTGTAAACAGGAAACTGTGAACTGTGAACTAGATCTTCTTTTTCATGCTGTACTGTTCCCAGTTGCCGGCATTCACGGATTTCAGCATCATTTTGCTGTCGGCATTTTCAAGGGTAATATAATAAGTTGATTCTCCATCGGCATTGAGCTCGAACAGATCGCTGACCCAATAGTCGCTGTAATGTTTCCTTAAAGAAGTGAGCTGGTTGATGGGCAGGCTATCGGGACTGATATTGCGGGCCAGGCCAAGGAGCTCGCCGCCGGCGGAATAATAAGCGAACATGGTCTGGTTGTTCATCATAAAGGTCACTTTAACCAGGTTTTGAACTTTTTCCCATTTTACTTCGCGGGCATTGCTGAAGTCCTTGCTGAAAGCAAGGGTTACATTTTTGCCGATATTATCTGTATTGTTGGCAAAGGCGGAGCTGATTGTGGTGATGATGGCTACACTCAGCGTTAAGATTCTCTTTTTCATTGTTTTAAGTTTTTTATTTGAATGATTTGTTTGCTATTTGAAATATCTGATGCTGTTTTTATGAACCAGGTTACAGTCATTTTCAAATATTTTACATTACAAAGATAAGTGCTTTGGAGTGTACTATGCAATACATAGTATCATGAATGGCATAAAACCATTCATAAGTGGCAAAAAAGGGTTATGATTGGTGACGGCTGCCCATCTACAGGCTCCAATTAAAAAGAATGAAATTTTGCAGCGTTTGTTTGCAAGCGATTGTCATATATGACTGCGAAGATGCTTATGGGAATTTTTACAAAAAAATAGGTCGGCCGTAGAAACGGCTGACCTCTAACGATTGCTTGCCATATGAAAAATTCTTGATAATCTCTTTGCGGGAGCAGCTTACAGAGCTGCTTTTTTCACTAATTCTCTCGCCTCATTTCCAAATCCACTGCAAATGTACTGTGTACCCGCTACACTAACCAAACAACTTATGGCTCATTTAATGATCCCAAAAACAGCTTAAAATCCACGAAACCCTTGCTGGCACTGCATTTGAAGTGCTTTTTTTTATGAAGGCCAAACCTCATCCGGCCCTGGTATTGCCTTCAGAAAAGGCCAAATTATCCGGTAAATAATCCTTTCTTAACTTGGGCACTGCCATTATTCGGCTATTTTTGATCATACCTTTCTACCTCAATCATGGATACCAGACGAGAATTTATCAAAAAAGCATCGCTGCTGGCCGGCGGCGCGGGACTGATGAACGTTTTACCCGCTTCCATTCAACGGGCTTTTGCCATCGATCCCCCCAAGGGAAGCACCTGGCTCGATGCAGAGCACATCGTAATCCTTATGCAGGAAAACCGTTCATTCGATCATTGCTTCGGCATGCTGCAGGGCGTGCGTGGATTCAATGATCC
>CAYYZJ010000788.1:0-3824 GCA_964475615.1 uncultured Flavitalea sp.
TTACCTGCAGAAGATAGCTGCCGCTTCCAGGGTCGATATAGAGCATGATGGTCAATGATAGCTCAGATTGGTTTGCGGTGTTAAGGTAAGCAAAGTTTCATATATCAGGAGTATGGTCTGTTCCACATCGTTCTTATGCAGCATTTCAACAGTGGTATGCATATAACGGAGCGGAATGGAAATGAGTACGGAAGGGCAGCCGTCATTGGCATAGGCAAAGGAATCGGTATCTGTTCCGGTGCTCCGGGAAACGGTGCGCAACTGCACGGAGATTTTCTTTTTTGCTGCCGTATCCTGTACCAGCGCCAGCAATTTATTGTGAACAGCCGGCCCGAAAGCCAGGGAAGGGCCTTTGCCGCAGGAAACATCTCCCTCAATTATCTTGTTGATCATGGGCGTGGCGGTGTCGTGTGTAACATCGGTAATGATGGCCACATTGGGTTTAATGCGACGGGCCACCATTTCGGCCCCGCGCAGCCCTACTTCTTCCTGCACGGCATTAACGATATACAATCCATAAGGAATATTTTTTTTGTTTTCCTTCAGCAGCCTGGCCACTTCGGCGATCATGAATCCGCCGATGCGGTTATCGAAAGCGCGGCCTATAAAATAGTTGTATGCCAGCTCTTCAAATCCTTCCTGGTAAGTTACCACCGATCCGATATGCACGCCCAGGTCTTCCGCTTCCTTTTTATTTCTTGCCCCGCAGTCGAGGAACAGATTATCGACCTTGGGCTGGGGTTCCTTACCGTCAGGGCTACCCGAACGGGTATGAATGGCCGGCCATCCGAACACGGCTTTCACGATCCCTTTCTTTCCATGGATCAGCACTCGTTGCCCCGGAGCGATCTGGTGATCCACGCCGCCATTGCGTTTGAGATAAAGCAATCCTTCGGGGTTGATATAATTCACGAACCAACTGATCTCGTCGGCATGGGCTTCTATCACTACCTTGAAATCAGCCTTGGGGTTGATGATGCCGACAGCAGTGCCGTAAGGATCGGTAAAATGCGTATCCACATAAGGCTTCAGATAATCCAGCCAGAGTTTTTGCCCGCTGCTTTCAAAGCCAACGGGAGATGCATTGTTGATATAATTTTTTAAAAAGGATAATGAATGATCAGTGAGAACAGACGGAGTTTTCTTTACGGGCTTTTTCGCTTTTGCCATTAGTGAAGTATTTTTTTCAAAATTAATCAAATTGTAAGATCAGCATGATGAGGCCGGAAAGCATCATCAGTCCATCGAGCACAAAATAATACAGGTAATCGGAAAAATGGGTTTTGGAATAATTGTACAGCGCAGCGGTAATGATGCCCGGAACCAGCAGCACGATGATGTTCGGCCAGGAATGCAGGAATGGATAAAGTGCGAACGCGCTTATGGCAAACACCAGCAGCGATACAATAAAAAGCCGGTTTATTCCTTTTTCGTCAAAATACGTGATCATGCTGCGGATGCCTTCGCGCCGGTCGTCTTCGCGGTCGCGGTAATCGAAAATGATGCAGATGGAATAGATCAGGAAAAAGCGGTTGATGAAATAAATGATATGCACCCATTGCAAAGGTTCGCCGGCCAGGAAAACGGGCAGCAGGGCCGTAACATAAGTCCACACCATGGCCAGGAAAATCGTTTTGCCCACGGCAATTTTTTTCAATATGCTGAAAAAGCTCTGCAGTTTGGGAGCGGTGTACAAAAAAGTGATCAGCGCTGCAAAAGCCAGCGCCATCCAGTGTTTCCAGATGTAGAAAAAGGAAACAACGGCACCGACGGCGCCGATGAAGTACAATACAAGATGCCATCCTTTATGTTCGCCCGACCAGCGGGTGCGTTGGGAAGAAGTGATGGAATAGGGAGTGAGGAACCAGTGAAAATTATAGCTGCATACGCTGGCGAAAAAAACAAAGGACAGTACGGGAATGGAAGGCGGGGAATGCAGCAGCAACTGGTGTGTCTGGTAAACCATCACCACTGCGCAAAGGGCAATGTACAGGCTGCTGAAAATAAAAAAATCGAATAATTTCCTGAACCAATTCAAAAGAGGAGAGTGCATTTATGGGTGGAGAACAGCGAACCTGTCTGAGGCAATGCTGTCGCTTCTGTTTCCCGCACGGTCTACCAGTACAAAATACAACATCACGGTATCGGTTTCATCATAGCTCTGTTGCAGGTTAAGCCAGTCCAGCCTGAGCTCTATTTCGCCGCTTTCCTTGTCGGGAATATCGGAATCAAGAGGCGTTACTACAGAATCGACATAGGGAATGGAATAAGGTATTTGATTCACCCGTTTTGGATAATACACGAACTGGCCGTCTGCGAGATCGCCTTCTTTGTCTGTATAATTGAATTTGATTGTCATCTGTCCGTTAACGGGAATGATCTTATCCGGATCATACGATTTTATGCTAATCTGCGGCTTGGTCTGGTATTTGTCCTTGCTGCAACCGAAAGCGATCATCAACAGGGCGGGCGTCAATAAACGGCTGATCTTCATTAAGCTGATTTAATATGTACAAACCTACAAGTTTTTGCCGAAATGGCTTAGTATTGTGCGGTTTTTTACAATTCATTTACGCAATCGATGCCCGGATGGTTGCCCGATACTGTTTTTTCCATGTCGCCGTCGGCGTTCCCGCAGCATGCGCTGGAACTGTTTCGTTACCAGTACCGGCATAATGATGTTTACCGCGCTTATGCCGATACATTGGATCTAAATCCGGATGCAATAAAATCCATTGACCGCATCCCTTTTTTGCCGGTCTCTTTTTTCAAGACGCATACGGTGAAGACCGGCTCTTTTGAACCCGAAGCGATCTTTGAAAGCAGCGGCACCACGCAAACGGTCAACAGCCATCATCATGTAAAAGAGCTTTCGCTTTATCGCCAAAGCTTTACACAGGGGTTTAAGCGGTTTTACGGATCGTTGTCCCGGTATTGTATCATCGGCCTGCTGCCTTCTTATCTCGAAAGAAAAAATTCTTCCTTGGTGGTGATGGTTGATGAATGGATCAGGCTCAGCGCTCATCCCCAAAGCGGTTTTTATCTGTATGGGTTTGACAAGCTGCATGCTGTTCTGCTAGAGCTTGAAAAGCAAAAGCAGCCGACGATACTGATCGGAGTGAGCTTTGCCCTGCTCGATTTTGCAGAAAGATTTTCCATGCAGCTTCAGCATACCGTCGTTATGGAAACCGGCGGCATGAAAGGCAGGCGAAAAGAGATTACCCGCCCTGAGCTGCACGAGCTGCTCAAAAATCGTTTAGGCGTTCCCGTTATTCATGCCGAATACGGAATGACGGAGCTGCTTTCACAGGCCTATTCCAAGGGAGAGGGAATATTCGAATGCCCGCCCTGGATGCGGATGCTGATCCGCAGCGAGGACGATCCTTTCGATGTGCAGGAAAAAGGAGATGGCATCATCAACATCATCGATCTCGCCAATATCCATTCCTGCGCTTTTATTGCCACCGAAGATGCCGGAAGGGTTTTCAGCGACGGCAGGTTCGAGATACAGGGAAGGGTTGATAATAGTGATCTGAGGGGGTGTAGTTTACTATTAGTCTGATCGTCTGAACTGGGATTAATGGGATTTTTGGGATGAATGGGAAAAGGATGATATCATCCGGTTTATCCCTTTCCCAAAAATCCCATTCATCCCATTAATCCCAGTTCAGACTACATTTTCTCCTATTACTCTCCATAGCCAGCTCTATCATCCGGATGGTATTGTATCCATCTTCCGGTTTTTCCAGCAATGGGGCGCCTTCGGCGATGGTTTTATACAGGTTCTGATAATAATAACCGAAGTTGCCGGGGATGGAAGAATA
>CAYYZJ010000789.1:0-1642 GCA_964475615.1 uncultured Flavitalea sp.
CGACACCAGGAAGGTCTTGACGCTTGCTTCCATACGGTATTTGCCTTTCTTTACAATATCGATAAAAGCCACTACCGTTTCCTGGAACACGTCTTCGGCATCCTGGGAACCGCCGCCATGATTGGTAATAAAAGAGCTTACCGTATCTGCATAGTGCTGATACATATACCGGATAGCCTGGTTCAACTCGGTTTTGCTGTTGATGGCAGCTATCAGTTCGGTATCAGAATAGGTTTCTGCAACTTTCATATATTAGTAAGGTCAGGGGGTTTATTTGTAACCGCTTCAGCAGTATTTTTTTTAATAAGACCGGCCACGGCTAACCTGTTGAAGCATAAAGGTTTAAACAGGAACGAATTTAGTTGAAAACAGTTATTTGCTCAGAAATTTCAGGCAAACCGGATTGGGGATTTCAATCTGCGTTCCCGTGGCTCTCAGCATTCCGGTACGGCGATTTATCCTGAAAACGACGATATTATCCGTATTCTTATTTGCCACCAGCAAAAAATGGCCGGTAGGATCGATAATAAAATTCCTGGGATGATTGCCCCTGGTGGACCTGAAACCTTTTATCTGCAGCTTGCCGTCTTCGGGATCGATCGAATAGATGGCAATGCTGTTGGCATCGCCCCGGTTGGAAGCATACAAAAATTTCCCGTCCGGGGAAATATGAATATCGGCGCTGCCTTTTGCTCCGGCATATTTTGGAGGATGGCTGCTCAATCGCTGAAAATGATTAAGGCGGCCCGTGCTGCTGTCATAATTAAAGGCATCCACTGTGCCCGAAAGCTCATCGATCATATATGCCCAGGGTTTTTCGGGATGGAATATCAGGTGCCTGGGCCCGCTGCCCGGAACCATGGCCACCACAGAATCCGGAGTGGGCTCCAGCGGCTGCTGTTTTGAAGGGTCGAAACGATAGATGGTCTCTTTATCGGTTCCCAGGTCTGCTGCATATAAAAAATGCTCATCGGGCGAAAACACTACAGAATGAACATGCGCCTTTTCCTGCCTGACGGTATCCGTGCCCTTGCCGCTATGCTGGATCAACTGGCTGAGCGGATCGAGCGAACCGTCGTCATGAACCGGCAATGCGGCCAGGCTGCCTCCGCTGTAGTTGGCCACCATCACCCACTGCCCGGTTTTGCTGACCGACACATAACAGGGATCTGCTCCTCCGCTCGATTGCTGGTTCAGGGGGCTGAGGGTTGCTTTTTCCGGGTTGAATGAAAAAGCGCTTACTTTTCCGGCAGGGCCTTCATTCACGGCGTACAGGTATTTGCCGTCCCGGGAAATAGCAAGATAAGAAGGGTCTTTGGAAGCAACGGTGCCCAGCGCTTTGGCGGTACCGTTAGATGCATCGAAATCGTAGACATAAATGCCTTTACTTTTTCCGCTGGTATAAGTGCCGATGAACAGGTAAAAATGCTGACCGAAACTGCAACAAGAAAATAATAAAGCAAAAGCCAGGCTGATAAATCGCATGGGAAATTGGGTTAAACTTGGATGCAAGTTACGAAATCTGAGGTGATGGGATGCGGGATGCGGGATACGAGATGCGGGATGCGGGATACGAGATGCGGGATGCGAGATGCGGGATGCGAGATGCGGGATAAGAGGATAACGCGAAGTAGTCAAGAAC
>CAYYZJ010000790.1:0-3175 GCA_964475615.1 uncultured Flavitalea sp.
ATGGGCAATAGGCAAATAAAAAATTAACTGGGCCGGCAAAACGTTAGCCATAATTGCTCATTGCCCATTGTCCTTTGCTTATTCCTAAATGCCTATTTTTGACGAAAATTCCATCACATGCTACAGCCCTGGCAAACCGGCAAGGTGATACGCATCGAGAATGAAACGGCCAATACAAGACGGTTCTGGATCCAGATGCCTGGCCTTGAATCTTTCGATTTTAAGCCCGGCCAGTTTGTTACCCTCGACCTTCCCATTCATGAAAAGCCAAACAAGCGATGGCGCAGCTATTCGATCGCTTCCTGGCCCGACGGCACCAATGTGATAGAGCTGGTGATCGTATTGCTCGAAGGCGGCGCAGGCACGCATTATCTGTTCAATGAAGTGAGCGTGGGCAGCGAGCTGACACTGCGCGGGCCGCAGGGCGTTTTTGTGTTGCCGGAAAATATCGACCACGATCTTTTCCTGATCTGCACCGGCACCGGCGTTGCTCCTTTCCGTTCCATGTCGCATCATATCCTCAATCATAATATCCCTCATCAGGAAATCTACCTGATCTTCGGCTGCCGCAAATTCGGCGACTGCCTCTATGCAAAAGAGCTGAATGAACTGCAGGAGCAGATGGCCGGATTTCATTATATCCCTACTTTCTCCAGGGAGGTTCCGGATAATGCCAATCACCTGATCAGAACGGGCTATGTGCATACCGTATACGAAGAGATCATCTGCCGCAGCAAGGATGCCGCCAATGGCGCTGAATTGAAACCGGCCGATTTTTATTTATGCGGATGGAAGAATATGATAGACGAGGCCAAGCAGCGCATACAGGCGCTGGGCTTCGACCGGAAATCCATACACCAGGAATTGTATGGTTGATGAATGGAAGATCATTTGCCGTTGGCCGATTGCCGCCGCAGCAGGTTTTCCCGGCTCAGCAGCTTTTTCCTGAGCGAAATATCCGGAGTTTTTTCATTGACTTCCTGCTCTTCCCTGATGGCCGTTTTGATGGGAATTACCGGGCTCTTGATATCCTGAAGCCTGATCTCGATATTGACATTCTCTCTTTCCAGCTCCAGTATCTCCGCATGATTTCTCAATATTTCACGCTGAAGGGCTTCGATCTGCATACGAGCCTTTGTTACCTGGCGGCCTCTCAGCGAATACCCGATCCAGCCGGAGGTCAAAATGATGAGCGCCAAAACAAAAATGTTAATGGAAACTTCAATAGTAAGCATCTGAAATGGAATTAAATTAATCTTTAAAAGCACGCACGATTATAGATACGCCGGATATTTTCACAGTAGCGGGAATTCTTTTTTCAGGAAAGAGTACCCAAATGTAAGGTAGAAGTTTGAAAATAGCATTATGAAATTTCTTTATTCACAATTTCTTTAATCATGTGTACAGGAATCCTTTCCTGCTGCATGCTGTCGCGGTAACGGATGGTCACGGTATTGTCATCCCTGGTTTGATGATCTACGGTAACGCAGAACGGGGTTCCGATGGCATCCATGCGGCGGTATCGCTTGCCGATCGTATCCTTCTCCTCATAAAAGCAACGGAACTTCGACTTGCATTCGTCCATGATGGTTCTGGCGATCTCCGGCAGGCCGTCCTTTTTAACCAGCGGCAGAATGGCGAGTTTGATGGGAGCCAGCCTGGGCGGGAATTTCAGCACCACGCGACTGTCTTTCTTTTCAGGCGTGCTCAGGTCTTCTTCAAAATAGGCTTCGCTGATTACCATCAGTATAGTCCTGTCGAGACCGATAGAGGTTTCGATAACATAGGGAATATAATGTTGATTCAGCTCGGGATCGAAGTACTGTATTTTCTTTTTACTGTACTCCTGGTGATTGCGCAGATCGAAATCGGTTCTGGAATGGATGCCTTCCACTTCCTTGAAGCCGATGGGAAATTCATATTCGATATCGCAGGCGGCATCGGCATAATGCGCCAGCTTTACATGGTCGTGAAAGCGGAGCCCGCCTGCCTGGATGCCCAGGCTCAGGTGCCATTTCATCCTTTCTTCCTTCCAGAATTCATACCATTGCTGCTGCGTTCCGGGCCTGATGAAGAACTGCATTTCCATCTGCTCGAACTCGCGCATGCGGAAGATGAACTGGCGCGCCACGATCTCGTTGCGGAATGCTTTTCCGATCTGCGCGATGCCGAAGGGGACCTTCATCCTGCCTGTTTTCTGCACGTTCAGGAAATTCACAAAGATGCCCTGGGCGGTTTCGGGGCGGAGATAGATCTCATTCGTTTCTTCGGTCAGGCTTCCCAGTTGGGTGGAGAACATGAGGTTGAACTGGCGTACGTCAGTCCAGTTGCTGGTGCCGCTGACGGAGCATTTGATCTTATTGGTTTCGATCAGTTTTTTCAGTCCGTCGAAATCGCTGGCGGCAAGCAGGCGATCCATTTCGGCCAGCAGGTCTTTTGCCTGCTGTGCTTCGCCTTTTGCCTCCAGCTCTTCTGCATATCCTTCTATAAGGTGATCAACACGGTATCTTTTCTTGCTGTCCTTATTGTCGATCATCGGGTCGCTGAAATTATCCACATGGCCCGAAGCCTTCCAGGTAGTGGGATGCATGAAGATGGCGGCGTCGATACCGACGATATTATCGTGCATTTGGGTCATGCTCTTCCACCAATAGTCCTTGATATTTTTTTTGAGCTCGCTGCCGTACTGGCCGTAATCGTACACGGCGCTCAATCCGTCGTAGATTTCGCTGGAAGGAAAGATAAATCCATACTCTTTGCAATGCGCAATGATTGCCTGGAACCGGGCGTTGTCGTTTGCCATAGTCGGCAAAGATAAAGGATGAGGGGGAGATTTATGTAATGGAAGTAGCGTAAAACCGCGGCCTTTTTATTTCTGAATCGATACCAGAATAACCCGTATTTCTTCTTCCAGTTGACCTAAGTTCAGATGAATGATATCCCAAACTATCGTATCATCAATTCCAAAGTAGTCATGTACGATAATATTTCTAAAGTCCTTTACCTGCCGCCAATCAACGGAAGGATGTAAATCCCTAAAGGCTTTATCGATCCTTACTACAGCTTCACCAATAATGGAAAAATTTCGCTCTACAGCATGTTTGGTTTTGATGTCTTCCTGGTAAACCTCAAAAGTAATGTCTTTAGTAAAATCCTTAATATAGCTTATGGCATC
>CAYYZJ010000791.1:0-9371 GCA_964475615.1 uncultured Flavitalea sp.
CCTGACCGATTTCGATTACCCATTCGGGTCATCAGGTCCCTATGATGGGAAGGGTAACAAGGTAGGTACTTCATCTCTGAACTTTTTTTTCCAGGACGTTGACGGAACAGAACTGGGCCTATATGCCAATTTTTGGAAATCCTTCCTGGAATCACTCAATGAGCAGGAGCTGGCCACCTTCGATTTTTTCTTTAACCTGGCCGTGCTGAAGAACCTCAGCATGCTGGATAGTTTTCTCGTCAGCGGCACCGAATGGTTCATCAAAACAATCCGGCGCAATATTCCGGCTGGTAATTCTTTGCAAGCTGATTGCTTGCGTTTAAAATAAAAGAGAGGCTTATGCCTCCCTTTTAGTGTTGTTACTTACCCCTAAGTAATTGATGCAACTGTCCCAATCTTCGTGCCAATTCATACAGGATGTGTAAATGCTCCCGGAGGTCTTCCAGGGGCACACATAATTCATCGGCGGCGATGGCAGTAGCATAAATGGCAAAAGCAACACTGTCAGCATAATGCTGCAGCCCGTTATCGTAATCTGCATGCATGGTTACAATAACGTCGGTCAGGGAGCCCTGGACATCAGGGCAGGCTTCATTGGGGTTGTGTTTCATATAATCTATTTGTATCCCGATTATACGTGGATTTTTTCATCCTGTCCTTTATCTGGATAAATTATCCGCCCAAATTGCCTTATGGAAATCATCCGCACTTGGCTGAATGGCCCGCGCCAATATGAACAGGGTATAGAACTTTATCGCCAGTTTGGGCACAATCAAACCCTAAAGAAAATATTGGCAACAGAAGGGTGGAGCGCATTTAAAGAAACCAAATTGGTCCAGGCTTTAGAACAACTATTACAATCCAGCATCAAAATTGAAAAAGAATTGCCGGCCGGTACCACCATCTATACCCGGCATAAAGGTTGGCCACTCCACCCAATTGAAGATCCCATATTACTTGCGTTGCATGAGCGATGGAAACCCCTGTATAGCGAAATGATGCATGCCCAAAGCCGGGCCTATGAAGTAGCTTTGATCGCTGAACAGACTAGCAATCCTACCAAAAAACTGGAAGCTTGTCAGCTCATCCATCATATTATGGATCTGGATGAGCAGATTGATGATATCTATGGACAGCGCGATCATTATCTAATTCATCAGCAGCTGCCGGCAGAACCATTACCTGAAATAATAGGCGATCCTGTCAGATGGGCTACAGAGCTCAAAAATGCCGAACGTTATGTCCGCCGGTATAATAATCTGCTTAAAAAAAATCCATCAAATGAAAAATGGGCATCAAAGTGGAAGCATTTCACCGAGCAGATTGCTCATTATAAAAAACTCTTAAAACTCGATTGATGCGATTACCTGCAGAGCGAAAGACCAAAGATTTCAAAACGAGTATTATTCGGTATCTCACCGATGAATCTCCCGGCGCTTTGTCATCGGAAGAGGAAAAAGTATTGGCCCGGTGGGAACACGCTGATTTCCTACTCCGCCAGCATTTAGAATGGAATGATATTATTTTAAAGATTATCGCTAAATTCAGCGTCTCTAAATTCACCGCCGAAAATGATATCGCCAATGCGCAGGAAGTATTTGCCCGAAGCCGGCGGCTTAATAAAAAATACATTGTTCACCTGAATCTACAGCGGATTGAAAAATTCATCGCCTTTGTGGAAAAGAAATTATTCGCCGATGATGAGCTGCCGGATGCCAAAACCATCGCCGCAGTGGCCAAGCTGTACGAGACCCATACCTATACTGCCAATTCCATTCCCGCAGAAGTCGTCAAAACCAGCTTGCCGCCACCAGTTATGAATTTCTACCTGGTTAACAGGGCGACGCTTACGCAGCCAATGAGCGTGGAGGAAGCCATTCGCGAAGCCGATAATCTCATTACCGATATTAATGCAGAACCTGATGAATCCGCCGCCCCTATCGAATGATTCCAGACCCGTTGTGGAGCTGGAAATGCCTCTTCCGCATATGCTCATTCGCATTGTGCGGGCTAACAATACTTTCTTTGTAGCCAACCGGGGCGGGTTCAAAACCACGAGGGGGATTTCCCTTTACTGTATTGACTGCGTATATGAATTGCCGCGCTCTACCGGCGTCATTGTAAGTCCCTCCTTTGAACACCTGGGCGATAATACGCTCAATCCCGTGTTCAATGCACTCAGCGAATTCGGATTCATCGAAGGCGTGCACTATGTGATCGGCACTCGGCCTCCAGAGGAATGGGAGAGCCCTTATATCCGTGTGCAGGCAAAAAAATATGATCACATCATCAGCTGGCATAATGGAACCAATCAATACATGGTCTCGATGGCTAAGAAAGGCAGCGCCAACGGCATTTCGGCACAATGGGGCATTTTCGATGAGATTAAACTGATGCAGGAACGGCAGCTAATGGATGTCATTTTCCCCGTATTCCGCGGTAATGAAAAATATTTTTCCCGGTCGGCCCTTTTTATGAGCAAGTTTTTTGCCACCGACAAGCTCGCCGATCCCGCGGCCATTAAATGGATCCTCAAAAAAAGAGAGCTCAATGAACCCCAAAAGCTGGATATCATTATTACTCTGCAGCTCGAGGTGAACCGCATGAAGCAGGAATATGGAAGCCTGGGCGTGAATCAGCGCAAAAGAATGGACATACAGATCAAGGCTATTGAGGCCCGGCTGGCCAAGCTGCGGAGTAACCTTACTTTCTATGTTGAAGCCAATCACGAACATACCAAGCAGATCCTCGGGGAACGCTGGTATAGCGATAAAGAAAAAGAATTGAAACCTTATGAACTGAAAGTGGCTATTCGTAATGAGGATCCGGACCGGCCGGAGGATGGCTTTTACCCTGATTTCGATATTGTCCAGCACGGATATGTGAAGAGTGATTATAATCCGAACCGGCCGCTAATCATTTCAGCGGACTATCAGCATAGCGTCAGCCCAATCTGCGTGGCTCAGATCACCAAACTCGGGGAAACAACGCCATATTCGCTCAATTACATCAATGAGATAGCTACCATGGCGCCGGAAGGACTGGAGGCGGCCGTGGAATTATTTTGCACAACATATAAGACACATCGCAACAAGATCGTCCACTATGTATATGATCAGACAGCTACGGGCAAGCGCAATGATGCAAGACAATACAATGAGATAGTGAAGACCAAGCTGCAGGAATATGGCTGGTGGGTGATTGATGTATATACCGGTCAAGCGCCCACGCATTTCAATAAGTACACTGATACCAAACGCTGGTTAAAAGAAGAGGATCCACAGGCAATGCCTATCCGCATTAACCAAGTGCAATGTAAATACCTGATCATCAGTATTACTGGGGCGCCGGCCAAAATGAAGAATGGGAAAACAGAAAAGGATAAGAGCGCAGAACAGAACGCTGTCCTCGATCAGCGGGAGACCACCCACTTCAGTGATGCATTCGATATGCTCAACCATGCGGTACTCAAACTGAATAGAATTACCTCACTCGATTGGACCGGCGCCGGCATCGCCTTCCGGTAGGATCAGCTTCATATTTCTATGAATTTTTTTATCCGGCCGCGCCGCGGACAGGGACATCCAAAAAAAAGATGGCCAGTACCTAGGCTCACCTAAAAATTCTTCGAGCAATTGCATGGGAAATAATTGTTTAAAGTAATAATCATTACTTTTAAAATAATCTGTTGGAATCTTTCGATAAACTATTGGCAAATCTTCTAGTTCATTGTTAGATATTTTTTTATAACTGCCTACTGGAGGAAATTTTGACTTTACTTCCTCCATATCTAGGATACCTAAGTTCTTTAAATATTCTTGTACCATATCCAAGCTATGCCAGCGGCCCTGTTCTTTCAGCCCTTTAATATCTTTTGTGGCCAGATAATACATAGCAGCACCTGTATGTTTCCATGAATAAAACTTATAGAGATCCACATTATAGTGGAGTTGCCGCAGAATGGCCTGATGTCGATCTGGAAAATATTTTTTATTATGCGCAATTTCGCCAGGAACGCCCTTCGATCCGAACACATAGTAGTGGTCTGGATAATTACGCAGGAATTGCAATTGCGGCAGGAATTCATCCGGAATCCGTACGGTCATGGTATAATCATTTTTGGCATCATCGGCGGTAATACGGGCCGTCTGTTCATCCAGATCGATCTCCTGAATTTTCAGGAGCCGCAACTCGGTCCCTGGACGCAGCAGCATATAGTATTGCATCTGACAGGCAAGCCAGAGCTGAGGATCGCGATTCGGGATCTCAATGGATAATTCCCGTTGCTGGATAGCAGAAAAATATTTTGCACTCTTTCTGTATTCACGCAGCTTTTTAATATCGTCAAAAGGATTTTCTTCTTTTAATTTTTTGGAAGATGCATATAACATACTGATAGTTTCAATATATGTATTGATCGTCGTTGCCGACAATTCTTTCGCTTTCAGATACTTTATGAATGCAGTGGCCAGGCCAAGTCGCCTGACTTCTTCCATATTCCTGTAAAGTCTCATCCAGCGGCAGAACTCATCGAACTTGCTTCTATATGTCTGTTCTGATTTTTTTTTAAGCGAAAGCGCATGACTTTCAAATTGAGCACTAAGGATATCGAGGAGTTCATTCACTTTTTTGGATGACAGGACAATCTCGCTGCTATTTTCCTCTTCAATGATCTTACGCAGACGATCTGCCTCCCGCAATCGTTCGGTGACAGTAGGCAAATGGTTCAGCCGGCCATATTTCTTCTTTCGGACTCCTCCATTAATGGAATATTCGATGTACCAGGTATGAAAAAGTGAATGGCTTTTGGGGTAAAGGTTGATTTTTAAAGTAGATGCTTCCATATTCAATGATTAACTGAATTGGATACATCTCTATTTTTTTCTCATAGATCGCTCTATAAAATTTGGGTGATCCGTTAAAAGCCGCTACAGGCGTATATTCTATGAGATTTTGCGGAGAGGGAGGGATTCGAACCCTCGGTACAGGTTTAAGCCCGTACAACGGTTTAGCAAACCGGCCCTTTCGGCCACTCAGGCACCTCTCCGTTTATTCAACGCCCGCCTGTTTAAAGCATAGCGAACGAGGGACGCAAAAATAAACATTAATTACGTTGCAGGCAAAACAAAAAAGGCGCTGCACCGTATCGGCGCCTTTAATGCAGTTCAATAATAAAAAATCCGTCACACCTGAGGCGGACGGGTCGAAATATTTTTTTATTGCTGTTCTACATGGCGGCAAGCTGAACCTTCTGCTGCAGCTCCGTTACATTCTCACGGAAAAGGCTATCCGTATCCATGAGGTCTTTTACGGTCTGGCAGGAATGAATCACTGTAGTATGATCGCGCCCTCCGAAATGTTCGCCAATGGTTTTGAGGGAATTCTTGGTGAAGGCTTTGGCCAGGTACATAGTGATCTGCCGTGCCTGCACAATTTCGCGCTTGCGGGTTTTCTGCAGCAATTTATCATACGGGAGATCGAAATATTCGCAGACCATTCGCTGAATAGTTTCGATAGTAATTTCCTTGCTGCTGGTCTTCACAAAATTACGGAGCACTTTCTTGGCCAACTCTAAGTCAATTTCCCTTTTGTTAAGCGAAGACTGTGCCAAAAGTGATATGAGCGCTCCTTCCAGCTCGCGCACATTGCTGTTGATATTATAAGCGAGATATTTCACTACTTCTTTAGGCATATCCAGCCCGTCGTTCTTCATCTTCCGCTCAAGGATATCGATCCTCGTTTCATAATCCGGCACCTGCAGGTCGGCACTCAGCCCCCAGCGAAAGCGGCTGAGCAATCTTTCCTGAACGCCTTCCAGGTCTTTGGGCGGTTTGTCGGAAGTAAGGATCAGTTGCTTGCCGGACTGATGAAGATGATTGAAGATCGCAAAAAAAGCGTCCTGCGATTTTTCGGCGCGGTTGAAGAACTGCACGTCGTCGATGATCAATACATCCACCAACTGATAGAAATGAATAAAATCATTGATGGCATTGTTGCGGCTGTGGTCGATGAACTGGTTGATGAACTTTTCAGAGCTTACATACAATACCACTTTATTATTATGCAGTCTTTTCACCTCATTGCCGATGGCCTGGCCGAGATGCGTTTTACCAAGGCCTACTCCGCCATAGATCACCAGGGGATTGAATGAATTTGCACCGGGCTTTTCAGCAACCGTTTTCCCTGCACGCCGGGCCACCCGGTTGCAATCGCCTTCAATAAAAGAATCGAAAGTATATACCGGATTGAGCTGGGCATCGATCTGCATCTTCTTCAGTCCGGGAATGACAAAAGGATTTTTTACCGGATTGTTGATGATCAGCGGAAAATCCATTTCGTTGTTCGAAAAAGTTTTATAGCTCTGAGCAGGTACATCCATAGTTAAAGGTTTATTTTGTTGATTACCACTATCCACCATAATACGATACTCCAGCCGGGCTTCTTTGCCCAGAATACGCCTCAAAGTCTTTGCCAATAAATTTACATAATGTTCTTCCAGGTATTCATAAAAAAACTGGCTGGGAACCTGAATAACCAGAATATTGTCTTTTAACTCTACAGGGTGGATTGGCTCGAACCAGGTTTTGAAGTGCTGCCATTCTACGATGTCTTTTATTATTTCAAGGCAATTGCTCCAGACTTTATCAGACGTTTTTGCCATTACTTTATAAGCAATTTTAGGCTGAGTTAAGAATTGTATTTTCTCTTGGTTTTTCACTGGAAGAATTTCAAAAAAAATTTTTGCAGGGGGACGAATATCAAAATTTTTTGCTGAATAAAAAATTTTTTATTCATCGTTTTTTCGCGAGTAGCGACAACATCGCTGTCGACAAAAATTTTTTTCCATTTTAAAAAAAACTATTACCGTTGAAATACACTTCTTCAAAAAGAAACTTCCCTGTTCGTTTGGTTTAATTCGCAGATCCGGGTTCAGCTAACCACCTTCAACGCAACAGGCAAAACTGCTGTAGTGGTAGAGGCTGATGGAGAACGATTGCCATTGCGGTTTGCAGAAACTTCGTATGAAGAGAGGGAAATCATGAGCGCTGAGCAATAAAACTTTCTTCATACAGATAAATTTGAGGAGTAATTGAAGGTACACATTATTTGATTGTATTTCACATTCCGGCAAATTTTTTTTAAAAAAAATTCCGGCAGAAAATTTTTACCGGCACAGCATTTTTTACAGCTCTTTTTTACGATGTGGTAACCAATCACTTCAATTCAATTACCTGATTATAAATTATCGGTTCTTGATTTACCTTTATCGCCAACACCATGCAAAAAACAATCCAGATCAGATTGCTTCCTTCAGAAGCGTCCGTTCATAGCGCCATACTGGAGCATGCCGCAGCAGCACTGGCTCAACCGCTGCGCAGCATCACCGGCTTTACCATACTGAGGCGCTCCATCGATGCAAGGCGTCAGCAGGCCCGGATACTGCTTACCTTGCTGGTGTTCATCAATGAACCATATCAGCAGAGAAAACTGCAGACCATTCAACTGAAAGATGTCAGGCGTTCTGCCAAAAAAGTGATCATCATTGGCGCAGGGCCTGCAGGGCTGTTTGCGGCATTGAAGCTGGCCGAAGCCGGCATGCAACCCATCCTGCTTGAAAGAGGCAAGGCCGTTCGCGCAAGAAGAAGAGACCTGGCCATATTGAACAAAGAAGGCATCATCAACCCCGAAAGCAATTATTGTTTCGGTGAAGGCGGGGCAGGAACCTACAGCGATGGAAAATTATACACGCGCAGCACCAAAAGAGGAGATGTTGCCAGGATTCTGAACATACTGGTGCAGTTCGGCGCCGAGGAGAATATATTATATGAAGCGCATCCGCATATCGGCACCAACAAGCTGCCGCAGATCATTACCGCCATAAGAGAGGAGCTGCTGGCCTGCGGCGCAATCATACATTTCGAAAAGAAAATGGTCGATTTCACCGTGCAGGACAATCGCCTTACAGGAGTTGTGACCGCAGATGGCGACCGTTATGAAGCCGATGCCGTAATACTGGCCAACGGTCATTCGGCAAGAGATATCTTTCAACTGCTTTACCGGAAAAAATGGGCAGTCGAATTCAAGCCCTTTGCATTGGGCGTTCGCATCGAGCATCCGCAGCAACTGATCGACAGCATCCAGTATGGTAAATCATCCGCCCTCTGTCATGAAATGCTCCCGCCCGCATCGTACAGCCTGGTTCAGCAGGTGAAAGGTAAGGGCGTGTTCT
The DNA here is from genome assembly GCA_964475615.1 of uncultured Flavitalea sp. Taxonomy (GTDB): domain Bacteria; phylum Bacteroidota; class Bacteroidia; order Chitinophagales; family Chitinophagaceae; genus Puia. The sequence continues at coordinate 8,231 of CAYYZJ010000791.1, forward strand.
CTTTTTGCATGTGCCCCGGCGGCATTATTGCCCCTGCTTCTACATCGGAAGGAGAGCTGGTAGTGAACGGCTGGTCGCCCTCGAAGCGCAACAATCCTTTTGCGAATTCGGGCATCGTGGTCACGATCGATGAAAAAGATACCGGCTCTTTCCGCAAATACGGCGCACTGGCCGGAATGTATTTTCAGCAGGATGTCGAAAAGAAAGCATTCCGGTGCGGCGGAGGAAAATTTGTGGCGCCGGCACAACGGATGGCCGATTTCGTGAACGATATCCATTCTTCTTCACTGCCCGATTGTTCCTACCTGCCGGGCATTCATTCTGTTTCATTGAAGGAAGTATTGCCCGGCTTTGTATATGAAGGCCTGCGCGAATCATTCATTGCCTTTGGAAAAAAAATGAAAGGATATTATACCAATGAAGCGGTAGTGTTGGCCACTGAATCGAGAACCTCTTCACCCGTACGCATTCCAAGAAGCAAAGAGGGCCTGCATCATCCCCAAATCAAAAACCTCTACCCCTGCGGAGAAGGCGCCGGCTATGCCGGCGGCATCATAAGCGCAGCCATAGACGGGGAGAGAGTGGCGGAAAGGGTGGTGGGAGATGCGGGATGTGAGATGCGGGATGCGAGATACGGGATGCGGGATACGAGATAAGGGATGTAGGTGCAAGATGCGGAATGCGAGATGCGAAATGTGGAATGCGATATACAAATTGTTACCTGGATGCAGAGTGCTCTGCTTCATCTCGCATCCCGTATCCCGTACCTCGTACCCCGTATCTCGCATCCCGCATCCCGTTTTAACTTATATTTGATTCATCAAAACCCACCCTCCATGAACTTACTTGAAGTCAGGGGACTGAAAAAATACTTTGCCACCCAGAAAGCGGTAGACGATATCAGCTTCAGCCTGGAAAAAGGATCCATATTCGGATTGCTTGGCCCTAACGGCGCCGGCAAGACTACGTTGATCCGCATGATCACCGGCATCTTTTATCCCGATGAAGGAGAGATCATTTTCGACGGCAAACGCTTCGACCCCATCAACGATGTGCTCAAGATCGGGTACATGCCTGAAGAAAGAGGACTGTATAAAAAAATGAAGATCGGCGAACAGGCCGTATACCTTGCACAGTTGAA
>CAYYZJ010000792.1:0-3663 GCA_964475615.1 uncultured Flavitalea sp.
ATTTCTGGAAAGATCATGGCATCGAGCCATCGGCCGTCAATATCATCGACGGCAGCGGCCTCTCTCCGCAGAACAGGGTAACCACGCATGCGCTCGTTAGCGTGCTGCAATATGCCGTCACCCGGCCCTGGTTCAATTCCTTTTATGCGGCATTGCCGGAGATCAATGGAATGAAAATGAAAAGCGGATCCATCGGCGGGGCTAAAAGTTATGCAGGATATCAAACGTCAAAGGACGGGAATCAATACAGCTTCGCTATTATCGTCAATAACTATGACGCATCTGCCGGCGATATCGTGAAGAAGATGTGGAGTGTGTTGGATATACTGAAATAGTTATCTTCCCATCATGGCATCCACACTGGCCTTGCCCGGTCCGCAAAGCAGGATGACCAGAAAGCAGATCAGGTATAATGCAGCTCTTTCTCCATCGCCGAATATATCGCCATGATGCGCCTTGAATAAAGCCACCAGCATGGTAATAACCAGCGGAAGCACCGTTAGCCGGGTAAACAATCCCAGTACGATGAACATGCCGCAAAAGAATTCTGCAAAGACGACCAGCGCTAAGGAAAAAGTGCTTCCCAATCCCAGAAAGTTGAGGAAGATGTTTCTTCTCTCTGCAAAATGCACCAGCTTGTCGTATCCATGCGCTATGATCAGGGCGCCAGCGCCAATACGAAGGAGGAACATGGCCAGGTTAAAAGCCCAGTCGGCACAGGAAATGGAAAGGATTTTTTTCATCGGCATAAATTTGACCAAAAATAATATTTGATTTTGAACATCACTAAAGAAATGTTAATCCTTGCAGTTATCCACACCTGTTTGGAATGATGTTTGGTGATCGGTAAAATATTTAGAAACTTTAGCGCGTTAAAACCTCCAACAAGGGATATTGGAATGAAAAGCACAATACTATTGGTTTTCTCCGGATTGATCAGTTCTGCCCTGTTTGCTCAGCAAACCTATTTCATCAACGACCCCCAAGGCACTTACAAGCAGGCCAAAGAATATTTTCAGAAAGAATATTACAGTCTCGCTTATCCCTTATTCAAAGAGCTCCAGTCCAATCTGAGGGAAACCGATAAGACCAATCAGGCCATTCCTGCACAGGAGATCCGTTATTATACGCTGGTCTGCGGCCTCAAGCAGAACGATACCAATGCCGTTGAGCCTTCCGCCAGCTTCATTGCGCTGGAAAACAATCAGGCCAGAACAGCAATGATGAGCTTTCACCTGGCCGAATATTATTTTCGCCGCAAGGATTATAACAAAGCTGCGCAGCTCTATGAACAGGCCAGCATCGACAATCTCAGCAACCGCGAAATTGCAGATCTGAAATTTCATCAGGGATACGCTTATTTTACCCAGCATCAGTTTGAAAAAGCAAAGCCGCTGTTCAATGCCATCCGGCAAATGTCCAAGGATCCCAATTATATTGCGGCAAATTATTATTACGGGTTCATTTCCTTTTACGACAAGAACTATCAGGAAGCATTAAACGCTTTTAAGGTGGTGGAGAACCAGCCGGAATATGAAAAAGTGGTTCCTTATTATGTCGCCAATATTTACCTGCTGCAAAACCAGCTCGACAAAGCCATCGATTATGCCGCCGCCAAGCTGGCCAAAGGCGGACAGTATTACGATACCGAGCTCAGGCAGCTCGTGGGCCATGGTTATTACCAGAAGCAGGATTTCGACAAAGCCCTTCCTTACCTGGAGCAATACGTCGGCCAGTCGAAGAAAGTGTCCAGGGAAGATTTATATGAATTGTCTTACTGCTATTATCAGGTCAAGAACTGGAACAAGGCCATCGAAGGGTTTCGCCAGTTGGGCGGAAAAGAAGATTCGCTGGCTCAGAACTCCATGTACCTGCTCGGCGATGCATACCTGAAAACCGGACAAAAAGCCAATGCCCGCAATGCTTTCCTGTTCTGCTCTTCCAACAGCAGCAATCCGGTGCAGAAAGAAATATCGCAATACAATTATGCCAAGCTATCTTATGAACTGGGTTATCAGGATGTGGCTTTGAACGAACTGAAAAGTTTCCTGGAGCATTATCCGCAATCTACCTACAACAAGGAGGCAAAGGAACTGCTCATCAATGTGCTGGCCAATACCAGTAATTACAAGGACGCGCTTTCGCTGATGGACAGCCTGAAAAATCCTTCCGACAATGCCAAACGTCTTTTTCCCCGCATGCTGTATGGCCGTGCCACAGAACTCGCCAATGACGGGCTTTTGCAGCAGGCCAATGAGCTGCTCGACCAGGCGTTGAAAAGCAGTTACAACACGTCCGTAATGCCGTTCATCAATTTCTGGAAAGGGGAGATCGCCTACCGGATGAATAAGATAGATGACGCCATTCCTTATTTCTTCGAATACCTGAAGACACCCAGCGTGAACGGTGAGGTTAATCCGGTCAATGCAAAATATAACCTGGGCTATTGTTTCCTGAAAAAGGAAAATTACAAACAGGCGCAAGGTTTCTTTGAACAAGTGGTGCGATCGCCGAGGATCGATGCTCCCCCGCTGGAACAGGATGCCTATATCCGCGATGCGGACTGTTATTATATGAACCGCGAGTTCAGCACAGCCCTGGCCATGTATAACAAAGTGCTCGACTATTCATGGCCTGCCAGCGATTACGCCACTTTTCAGAAAGCCATGATCGCAGGCATCAGCAAAGGCAATGAAAAGATCAACCTGCTCAACGGGCTTATCCGTAAATATCCCAGCTCGGGACTGATTCCCGATGCCAATATGGAGATCGCCAACACCTATCTTGCCAATGAACAGTTCAGGGAAGCGCTGCCTTACCTGAAAAATGTAACCACAGCTTCTTCAGGCAGCGATGCCTTGAAGCCGAAAGCATACCTGCGCGCAGGCATCGCCTATTATAATCTCGATAACAGCAAGGAAGCGCTCAATCAATACAATACTTTGCTGCAGCAGTTCCCCCATTCAGCGGAAGCGCAGGATGCTCTGGAAAATGCCAGGGTCATTTATGTGGAAGAAGGAAGGAGCAGCGAATACGTCAATTTCGCCAAAACGCTTGGCGTAAATGTGTCGACCACGCAGGAAGATCAATTGGCTTATCAGGAAGCGGAAGTTCAGTTCAATAACGGCAGTTTTCCACAGGCCGCCCAGAAATTTGAAGATTACCTCGGCAAATTCCCCGACGGAAAATTTTCGCTGGAAGCCAATTATTACAAAAGTGAAATTTATTTCAATCAGAAGAACTGGGCAAAAGCCGCTACAGGATATGAAGCAGTGGCCGACAAGGTGCCCAATAAATTCGGTGAAAAATCGCTGCTGCAGGCAGCCCGACTGAACTTTTTTTACATCAAGGATTATGCGAAGTCTGAAAAATATTTCAGCAAGCTCAAGGATTTTGCCTCATCGGAAGAGAACAGGATGGAAGCCATGCGCGGACTGCTGCGCAGCCAGTATGAACTGCAGAAATGGACGGATGCCGTTGCGAATGCCAAAGACCTGCTGAACCAGAAAGGCCTGGGCACCGACGACAAGATCCTCGCCAATATGACCATAGCCAAATCCTATCAAACCAATAACCAGTGCGAAACAGCCCTGCAGTACCTGCGCACCGTTGCTTCGCTGAGCAAGGCTGCGTATGGCGCCGACGCCAGATAGGAAACTGCGG
>CAYYZJ010000793.1:0-6036 GCA_964475615.1 uncultured Flavitalea sp.
TACCAGTAAAAACGCAAAGCGACTTTAATCAAAGTCTATAAATAGAAAAAGGTACAGCCCAAAAGAACTTCTGATACAAGTTCGATCGCTGTACCCCTTTTTAACACTTAAAACCAACTGCAATGTTACAAAAACTTTCTGCAACAGGAATGGCTTTGTCATGTTTTCTAATTGTTAATGCCCAGGATTCAACTAAAACAGCGGTCGACAGCGCCGTAAAAACGCCGCCTCTGGTAACCATTACCGGGTCGATTGATGTGTATTACCGGTTCAATTTCAACAATACGCCCAACACTTCCGCTTTTGCTTACGGAAACAACTACACGAGTTTTACCAATTCAACCAATTCTTTTGAATTAGGCATGGCCAGCATACAGGCTACGCACAGCTTCGGCAAGGCCAGCGCTTTTGTCGATCTCGGTTTTGGGAGAAGGGCCGAAGAATTTTCTTATGCCAATCCCGATCATTCATCCCTGTTCGCCGTCAAGCAGGCTTATCTGAGCTACAGTGTTACAGACAAGTTCAAGCTCACCATGGGAAAATGGGCAACGCATGTGGGCTATGAGCTCGCGGATGCTTATCTTAACCGCAACTACAGCATGGATTATATGTTTTCCTATGGGCCCTTTTCGCATACCGGCCTGAAAGCGGATATCGGTCTCGGCGGAACCAGTGCGCTGATGGTCGGTGTGGCCAATACAACAGACAATGTCACCACTTCACTGGCCCGCAAATTTGCGATCGCTCAATTCAGCACCGGCACCAAGAACGGCAAATTCAAAGCCTATCTCAATTACCAGGGCAGCTATGGAGGCAGTTACAGCCTCACCCAGTTCGACCTGGTACTGACCGGCGCGGTGACCGACAAGTTCAGCATCGGCTATAACGGCACTGTTCAGGCTGTAAAGCCCGAAGGCGGCGATGGCAATAGCTGGTGGGGATCGGCGCTCTATCTCAACCTCGATCCATCCAGCGTATTCGGTATTACGTTGCGCGGCGAATATTTCGACAACAAAAAAGCAGTATCTGCCGCACCACCCACCAGCATATTTGATATCACCTTATCGCCCAATATCAAGATCGGCAATCTGACCATCATACCCGAATTGAGGCTCGATGCGGCAAAAGATGAGATCTTTTATAAGAAAGAAAATGATGAGACAACCAAAAGCACATTCACCGCGCTGCTGGCAGCCACTTATCATTTTTAGCTGACGGAAATTCTCCTGGCTTACTTACGAAAATATTCCCGATCCGATATCCGAATGAAAACAATAAAGCAAGCAAACAATTTTTCTAACCAAACCTTCAACAACATGTTGTTAAGAAAATTAATCGCAGCCAGGAGTGGCAGCAACTGCGCTCCTGTATTGGCAGCCAGACTGAGCAAAGCGGAAAAGCGCCGCTTTTGGATCAGTATGTTTGCCGGAAAAATCATCGGCCTGTTTCTGGTCTTACTCGCCATGGGTTTCATACCGGCCATTATCGGCACGCCGGTTCATGCGCAGGGAACCTATACGGCCCATGAAACATCCGTGATGAATACCATCAACACCGTGTGGACACTGGTGGCAGCATTCCTGGTATTCGGCATGCAACCAGGGTTCGTAATGCTGGAAGCAGGCTTTGCCCGCGCCAGGGAAACAGTGAATGTACTGATGGAATGTATTTTTGACACCTGCCTTTGCGGCTTGCTGTTCTGGGCCTTCGGCTATGCGTTCATGTTCAGTCACGGTAACGGCTTTATCGGCTATCACTGGTTTTTCCTTGCCGGCGCACCAGACACGTATGAAGCAACAGGTGTTCCTGTGATTGCACACTGGATATTCCAGTTTGCATTTGCCGATACCTGCTCCACGATCACCTCAGGCGCTATGATCGGCCGTACCAGCTTCCGCGGCGATATCCTGTACAGCATCGGCGTCACCGGTTTTATTTATCCCATTATCGGGCATTGGGCCTGGGGGCCGGATGGATTCCTGGCCACCATGGGAAGTGCAGGCAACCTATTCCCTTCGCTTGGCAATTTCTTCCGCGATTTTGCAGGATCAACTGTAGTGCATACCATAGGCGGCATGGTTTCACTTGCCGGAGCATTGGTATTAGGCCCGCGCCTTGGCCGTATCTTCAAACGTGATGGCGGAGGGCCGATGCCGCCGCATAACCTTACCATTGCAGCCGTGGGCGGATTTATTCTTTGGTTTGGATGGTATGGATTTAATCCCGGCAGCACACTTTCTGCCATGGACGCCCAGGGGATCGGTCGCGTGGCTACCAATACCACCCTGGCTGCCTGTGCAGGCGGAATGGCAGCAATGATCGTCGCTTTCCTGAGCGGCTCGTCAAAAGGCAAATTCGACCTGGGTTTTACTACCAACGGTTTTCTGGCCGGACTGGTAGCCATTACCTGCCCCTGTTACTGGGTAAGTCCGCTCGGAGCCATCTGTCTTGGCTTTGTTGCAGGCATCGTAGTGGTATATGGCACCTATCTTCTGGAATGGCTGCGTATCGATGACCCGGTTGGGGCCGTTCCCGTACACGGACTTTGCGGCATCTGGGGCACAGTTTCACTCGGCTTTTTTGCTGCAGGAAAATATGGAGCAACCGGGCCGACCGGCGCGGACAATTCGAGCCCGGTAGCCGGGTTGTTCTATGGAGGAGGAACCGCTGTACTTAAAGCCCAGATCATCGGCAGTGCCACTATTACTATTTCTACATTCGTCGTCGCTTTCATCATGATGTGGGTGATCAAACAACTGCCGCATCCCTGGAACCTGCGCGTGGAAGGCAAAGGCGAAGTCGGCCCCGGTGGACTGGATGTATGGGAACATGGTACAGAAGCTTATCCCAATACTTCGGGAACCGGATCCATACCGGAACCCAGTACAGTACCAGGCTTTATTAAATCTCCTGCTACGGCATAACAAAAAAAGATCCCAGTATAAAAATACCAGGATTACAAGCAGATGGGAACCAAATTCCCTTCAACAAAGTCGTTATTAAATAAAATCATTTCCCTCACGGAAATGATTTTATTTTAATATGAAAGATTTATAGTGTTCAATTGAGATATAAAGAGATTTTGTGCATATTATTAAAAAATATTGAAATTAAGAAATAAAAAATTTTAATGCTATGATAAAATCTTCAGTCAAGATAATGGGAATTATAATATTATCTTAAATTATAATTTACGCAGTAGAAATGATTTAGCAGAAAAAAGAAAACGGTTGCCTGATATAAAAATCTTATAAATTTTCCCTGAAAAATAATTCCTGAGCAAGAAATTGAATAGACAAAATCAAATTGTCAGGCCGAGTTCCTGGCCGCATTGATGATGCCGAAAGAACAGCGGATGATCAGCTTTTCATACACTTCCTTCATCGGCGAATTGACGAGCGAAGCTTCGAGCTTCCTGAATTTGCTGAGGGCATATTGCTGGATGGTGCTCAGGGGCAATACAATTCTTTCCCGCATCTGAATGGACAATTGCTCTACCGGATAATCCGCCATCAGCTCATGCTTTCCCGACAGCTTGAACAAATATTTTTTCGAGAGCTCGAATTCATCGTAGATCTTCGTCCATATCTCCCCATATATTGGGTCTCTGGAAAAATGCTCCGTTAGCGGGAAGAAACATTTTTTCATGGCCATCTCACAGTTATCCATAAGCGTTTTTACAAAAGGCGACTGATCATAGAGCCGCTTTACTTCCGCCCATTTGCCTTTTTGCTCCATGACCTGCAGTGCAGTGCCTACTCCGTAATAACCCGTTACATTCTGCTTGAGCTGGCTCCATGATCCTACAAAAGGAATAGCGCGCAGATCTTTGAACTCGAGGCGGCCTGCACTGCTGCGCTTGCTGGGGCGGCTCGCAATATTGGTTTCGCTGTAAAAGCGCAGCGGACTGGTTTCGCTCAAATACCGCATGAAATAAGGATGATTCTTCAATGCAACATAAGAGGCATAGCTTTCATTGGCCATTTCCTCCAGCAACTGCTCCTCATCCTCCTGCAGCGTAACGGTGCGCGGTGAAAAAAGATCATTGGTAATACCGGCATTCAGCAATTGCTCGATATTGTATTGGGCCGAATCGACGGTGCCGAAATTAGAGCTCACCGTTTGTCCCTGTATGGTTAGCTGTATCTCTTTGTTGGCAATATTCTTTCCCATCGATGCATAAAACTTATGCGTCTTGCCTCCTCCTCTTGCCGGCGGGCCTCCCCTGCCGTCGAAGAACACAACATCGATACCATATTGTCTTGAAACGGCGGTCAGTTCTTCCTTGGCTTTATAAATCCCCCAGTTGGCCATCAGATAACCGCCATCCTTGGTTCCATCGGAAAAGCCGACCATGATGGTCTGTGTATTGTTCAGCCTGCGCAGATGGGCCCTGTATACTTCGTGCTCATATAATTCCTTCATTACCGAAGCCGCATGCTGCAGGTCTTCAACGGTTTCAAACAGGGGAACGATATCGATATTCAATGTATCGGGCTCCCAGCCGCTAAGCATGAATAATCCATAAACCTCCATCAGGTTCAATGCGCTGTTGCACTGGCTGATGATATAGCGGTTGCAGCCTTCCACGCCATTGTATTGCTGGATGCTTTTGATTATCCGCATGGTTTGAAGGGTATCCATGACCAGCCCGTCTTCATACAGTTCCGGATTAGCCGTTCCCTTTACGGTTGAAAGCAGCTTTATTTTTTCGGCATCGCTGAGTGCGGAGTAATTGTCGGGCAGCCATTTTTCCTTTGCAGCAATAGCATTGATGGTTTTTCCATGTACAGAACTGTCCTGCCTGATATCGAGCGTAGCGAAATGAAGTCCGAACACATATACTTTGCTGAGCAGGTTATCAACCAGGTCGAGGAAAAGACTGTTGTGCTGGTAGATGAGTATTTCCCTGATCTGCTGCAGGGTCTGGATGATCTCTTTTTTATTGAGATTGGTCTTGTGCTCGGGAATAAAAATATTATTGTAAAGCTTTTCTTCCAGTTCGGCCAGGATGGTATCCACTCCTTTGAACGTAAGCCGGCGCTTTAATCTTCTTACATCCTGATAATAACATTTGATGATGGCGCCGCGCAGGGCGTCCGCTACTTTAAGCGTTGTGTCTGCAGTTACATAAGGATTGCCGTCGCGGTCACCGCCGGGCCAGAAACCCATTTTGATGATGGGATTGTCCTCCGAAACAGCAAAAGGGAACTGCGATTTGAGTGATGAAAGTATCCGGCCTGCCGCATGATAGAACACATTCTCCAGGTACCAGACCAGGCTGATGGCCTCATCATAAGGAGTGGGCTTCTGCTTTTTCAGAAAAGGCGTTTTTCCCAGTTGCTGCATGTACATATTGATCTGGCTGGCATTGTTCTCGATAACCGCTCTCGACAGGTCATTGATGATGCCCAGCACGGAGCCCGGATAAAATTGGGTAGGATGTGCAGTGAGCACCAGCCGCACGGAATAGTCTTTCAATTTTTTCGTGAGCTCCTCCCACTTGTTGTACTGGATCACATCGGAGGTGAGCTGCTTGATGGTGCCTGCTCCGCCCATATCGTTCACATCCGTAAAGGCAGCATCTTCCAGCGCATCGAACAGTACGATCTGCCTTTCGGCATATTGCACAAAACGGAACAGGGTATCCACCTGCTCACGCTCATGCCCGATGGAAGTATGCTTTCTGAAAAATTCTTCGATGATCTGTTCAGGGCTTTGCTTTTTCTTGTACCCGTCTTCGCACCAGGTCAGCAATAACGATAAAAGGATCCCTGTTTTTTCGATACGGTGAAAAGGAAGAGAAGTGAACAGGCTGTTGTATAACTGGAATTTGATCCCAACCTGATTTTTGAATTGCTGCAGACCATAGACCGACTGGTAATTCATGGTAACACTTTTAACATCATTCAATAATCTTTCCTTTAAAGCAGCAATAAATCAAATCAAGATGCCAAAATAGTTTATTTTTTTCAAAAATAATGTTGATTTGTTATTTTCTTTCCCGGATTTACCTACCTTAGCGGCGCATTGATA
>CAYYZJ010000794.1:0-3063 GCA_964475615.1 uncultured Flavitalea sp.
CAGGAACAACTGATGTTCATGCAGACCCATCAGCATTTGAAGGATATGGAAAGAGAGCTGCTCAGGACAGTAGGAACGGTTATCGTAAAATAGTTTGCAGTTTACAGTCTGGAGTTTACAGTTCCTGCAATGCAGGTTTCATCATGAATGTTGAATGTCTTAACCAGGAACTGAAAACAGCAAACTGTGAACTTTCTTCGCCTGCAACAAATGCCGCTCGCAGTGCGCAATCACAAAACGAAGACTATCTCCCAGTCTCAATGAAACCATCCTGGTAGAAGCAAGCGGAATGCGGATGCGCTCCAGGTCTTTCGATGCCGCGTGCCGGAGAATATCGTGGATCATATCCATCTGCTGCAAAAAACGGTTCAGCACTTCATGCCCGTTCAGTTGGTCGCCGGAAGGCCGCAGCAAATGCGGCGCCTTCAGTTTTAACACGGTGCCATTGGGCCTGGGCATGATCTGCTCATAAGCCAGATCGCCCAGCCAGCCGCTCCTGAACAGGCTTCCATCGATATCGGGGGCCTGCTGCATCTTTTTCAGGATCCTGCGGATATAAATATCATTGGTGATGTTGAGGTGTTCAAAAACGGCAGCAATGCTCCATTTGCCTGGCGCAGGCTGAGCATTGAGCTCTTCATTGCTCAGCCTCATGAAATTCTGCACACTGGAACTGATGAGATCGGTTCTGTCGAGCAGCTCAGACAGGAGTTGCTGTTTTTTGTAAATCGCCATGTTGCAGTTTATTAACAAAAAATCAACCTGTGGAATTTTCCCATAACAGGCATAGATGTTGCGGGATTACGTAAACTTTTTTAATCGTTTCCCCCTGGCCCGCGCTTTATTTTCATGAAAAACTACTGCATTTTTTTTGTAATCGCTCTTTTTTTCATCAATGCAGGCTCAAGGGGTTTTGCACAAGGGCCGGCTTCCCCGGCAATCAGCGGCGACAGTACACCGGTTTGCGCAACTTGCGGTACGGACATATTCCTCAACAGGCAGAAAAAAGATCCCGCATTCCGCACAAGGGAAGAAAAAATGAACCAGGCCATCCTCTCCGTTGGCTCTTCCCAGATCCTGGATAACAACTATGTGTTACCGGTTGTATTCCACATCGTCAGTAATAATCCATCTTCCGTAACCGATCAGCAGATCATAGCTGCAGTAAAGGATCTCAACGATGCTTTTTCCAGGCAGGGCGCTTATTCCGGGAGCGCGGGAGCCAATACCAGGATACAGTTCTGCCTGGCAAAAAAAGATCCTGACGGGGGCAATACAACAGGCATCACAAGAACCCGATCCTTTCTTACCGATATGGATCAGGACCTGGATGACAAGATATTGAAAAACCTCGGCCAGTGGGATCCTAACCGGTATATCAATATCTGGTACGTAACCAGCATTGAATCGGAACTGCTGGCCAGGTTTGGTTGCGGCAACTGGACGAGGATCAAGGAAAAAGGATATGCCAGCATGCCTCCTGCTTCGGCTGAAACAGACGGCATTGTGGTAACCGGCTTCGGCCCTTTGCTTGCGCATGAGATGGGGCATTACCTCGGCCTCTATCATACATTTGAAGGATTGAATTGCGCCAATACTGATTGCAGCCAGGACGGCGATCATGTTTGCGATACGCCTCCGGATGCTTCCGTAGGCAATTCTGTTTCCTGCAGCCAGCCACAGAACTCCTGCCATAGCGATACGCTTTCCGGTTTTAGCCAGGATGTGCCCGATCTGATCGCCGATTTCATGGATCTTGGCAATGAAGACTGTCACAATGAATTTACGGAAGGCCAGGCAGCAAGGATGCGCGCCACCATCGTCAGCCTGCGAAGCGGCTTATTACAGAATGAATGCAGCAATCCCTGCCCGGAAAATATCGTTGCCGGGTTCACGAGAAACAATGCATATCCTGTGACCGGGAACACCGTCAGCTTCAGCAATACCTCCACCGGGGCCAGTCATTTTGAATGGAGAGTAAATGATGCCGTGGTTTCCGGCAGCAGTAATTTATCTTATACCTTCAACAGCTCCGGCAGATATAAAGTGAGCCTGAAAGCATACAACAGCAATGCATCCTGCTTTGCCATGTATACCGATTATGTTATCGTGAACTGTGGAGTAACGGCAAGGTTTTATCCCGATAAAAGATTGATCGCTTCCGAGGTACCCATTTATCCCGACAGTATTTATTTCAGGAACAGGTCTGTCAATGCCAATTCATACAAATGGCTAATGAGCAATGACCAGGGAATGGATGAGCAGGTGGTCAGCACCGATGCCGATCTGAATTATGTATTTGCCAAGCCGGGAAATTATACCGTGAGGCTTATTGCCAGCAACGGCTCCTGTGCAGATACTTCCGAAAAATTCGATTTCACGGTGCAGGATCCCACGCCCGATGCCACTGCATCCATCAATTCAGTAAGCTGCTATCAGCAAACCAAGCTTAAAGTATCCTTTACCGTGTGTGAAAACAATTTCGCTCCCATCCTGCCCAATACTCCGGTTTCGTTTTATGACGATGACCCGCGCAACGGTAAAGCCACGAGGCTGGCCACATTCCTGATACCCGATACCATTGTGGGCAGATGCTGCAAGCGGTATGATGATTATATCATCGATGTGCAAAAGCCCGGCCTCGACCAGCTCTATATTGTCGTTAATGACGATGGAAGCACCATGCCGCTTAAGCTGCCGAATACGACGATACTGCCGGAAAGCAATTATTCCAATAATATTCAGTCGACAAAGAATTTCCGGTTCAAGGTTACTGTAAGTCCACCCCAGGCAACAATGGAGCCTGGCGACACCCTGCAGCTCAACATGCAGGCCGGCCCCGGCAATATCAACTCCATACGCTGGAGCACCGCGGATAGTTTGAGCTGCACCGATTGCAGCAACCCCATATTCATTGCCGGAAGGAAAGATATGATCAAAACAGTAGTGGCCGCCAGTGTAGATGGATGCACGGACAGCGGCCAGGTAAATATCAAAGTGCCACCTGTGGATGATTATGTCATCAGCAGCAACAGCATTTCCTGTTCAAAAAATGACAGCCTG
>CAYYZJ010000795.1:0-6079 GCA_964475615.1 uncultured Flavitalea sp.
ATATTGGAAAGTATCTTTCCCTCACGGCAAAGCGCAGCCGATGTTTCATCGCAGGAAGATTCTATGGCGAGGATAGTAACTGACAACGGAATCCCTTAGTTTTAAGTAGTCGATCTTATGGCAACAACCGGATCCATTTTGGAAGCAATATAAGCGGGAATGATGCCTGCAAGCACTCCAGCCATCACGCAGATGCCGATGGCCATAACGATGATATCGGCAGGGATGAACACCCGGAAACTGAATGTGGCTGAAAATATGGAAGTGAGAATGAAAACGGCAAGCAGGCCGATCAATCCGCCGATGACGCAAAGAAAAGCCGATTCAAGCAAAAACTCGGTGAGGATGGTGCTGCGTTTGGCGCCGAGCGCTTTTTTCAACCCGATCTGGCTGGTGCGCTCCCTGACCGTTACGAACATGATATTGGCAACGCCGAATATGCCCACGATCAGCGACAGTCCCGCAATGGCCCATCCGCCGATATTCATGCCCGCTACAATGGAATCGAATTCCTTGGTTGCGGAATCGAAGTCGACCAGGGAAAAGTTATCGTCCTGGGTTGGACTGAGCTTTCTGATCGACCGCATGGAGCCCTTCAGCTCATCCTTCAGTGCATCGATGGTCATGTTCTCTTTTCCCTTTACCATAATACTCGGCCCTGCACTTTCCTCTCTCACGATCTGTTTCATAAATCCATAAGGCAGGATAATGCAGTTGTCATAATCCCAGGCATTGATGATGCTTTGCCCCTGCTTTGCGATCAGCCCGATGACCAGCGCTTCCTTTCCGTTCTGCAGCTTCACGATCTTGCCGACTGCATTCTCCGGCTTGCGGAAAAGATTTTCAGCGATCTTGTAGCCCATCACCAGAAAGCTGGCGCCGCGGGCAAAGTCTTCATTGCTGAAAAACCGTCCCGTTTGAATGACGATGGGCTGAAGATCCTGGAATCTTTCCGACACTCCGTAATAGTTCACATTCGTCATCATATCGTCCTCGAATTCCACATTGCCGCTGATGTTCATGAAAAAGGAGATATCCGATGCTTCGGGAACCTTTGCCTGGATGAGCTTCATTTCGGAATACTTCACTTCGGGCCGCTTGATGTATTTCCACCAGGGATAGTCAGGGCCTCCGCCGTTCTCCCATTTGCCAATGAAAATCGTGCGGCCGGCAATGGACTTGAGATCATTCTTTATGGCCTGCTGCATGCTGGCAATGGTGGCCAGCACGCTGATGATGCAGAAAATGCCGAAGGTGATGCCGAGCAAAGAAAGGAATGTACGGAGCTTATTTGAACGAAGCTCCTGCAATGCCATTTTAAAACTGGCCCATACAATGCCGAGGAAGCGGAACATGATGCTAAGGTAGGAAGAATGTGGAAATGTGGGAAATGTGGAAATGTGGAAATGGAATTTGAAAATTTGGAGATTTGAAAATTTGAAAATGAATAAGGTTAAAGATTCATTTCCACACTTCCACATTTCCACATTTCCACATTCACAGAAGCAATTAACTTGCAATCAAAAATGCCCGCCATCGAAAACCAACATCTCAAAGTGCTTGTTCATTCCAAAGGAGCGGAGCTGCAAAGCGTATTCAATAAAGAGCTTCAGCTCGAATACCTCTGGAACGGCGATCCTGCTTTCTGGGCAAAGCGATCTCCCGTATTGTTCCCTATTGTCGGAACGCTTAAAGACAATACCTATTTCTACGAAGGCAGGCCATACCAACTGGGCCGCCATGGATTTGCCAGGGATATGGAATTTGAAACGGAATCGCAGCAGTTCGACAGCATCGTTTTTTTGCTTAAAAGCAGTCCCGATACGAGGCTTCATTTTCCTTTTGATTTTGAATTCAGGATAAGCTATCAATTGCAGGGATACGATCTCATCACGACATATACCGTAACCAATACATCTGCCGGCGATATGTTTTTTTCCGTCGGCGGCCATCCGGCATTCAGGCTGCCTATTGCTGAGGGAACAGCCTATGACGATTATTATCTCGAGTTCAATGAAACCGAAACCAGTCCGCGATGGCCGATCTCAAAGGAAGGACTGATCGAAAAAGAGCCGCAGCCGCTTTTGCAGGATACCGATATCCTGCCGCTGACAAAATCATTATTCGCCAATGATGCGCTGGTGCTGAAGCATCCGGCCTCTTCGCTGGTATCCCTGCGGTCGGATAAAACGGAGCATGGACTGGATTTCGATTTCAGCGGCTTTCCCTATCTCGGCATCTGGGCTGCAAAGAATGCCGATTTCGTTTGCATAGAACCCTGGTGCGGCATTGCCGACCCCGTGGATTCCGATCAGCAGCTCATTCATAAGGAAGGCATTCAGCAACTGGTAAAGGACGCTGTTTTCAGGAGAAGCTGGAAGGTTGCGTTCTTTTAGAACTCAAAGGATTTTACCGAAGGATCGTTGAGGATGGTATGAATGAAATGCCGGTGGTTCTTTTCCGATCCCTGCACGATCCATTCGCCGGTGAACAGATCGCCCGCCTTCATTTCCTTGTCGCGCTTGAACCGGAGATGATGTTCGCGAAAGCTTTGTTCATAGCGGTGCAGGGCCTCATCCTGATAATCGCATACGATCCTGTACTGGCGGATCTGGTTCAGGCTGTTGATCCGTTCTTCCAGCATATTGAACACGAACAGTACAGCCATTACGAGCAGGCAGGCCAGGATAGAGATCAGCGCATAACCGGCGCCGATACCCATTCCCAGGGCTGCCGTTACCCAGATCATGGCTGCAGTGGTAATGCCGTTTACGCGGTTATCGCTTCCCTTGAAGATCACACCGGCGCCTACGAACCCGATGCCTACTACCACGTTGGAAGCAATGCGTTCGGGAGCGGTTCTTGCGCCTATCATTTGAGAGAAGATGGTGAAGAGTGTGGCGCCAAGGCAGATCAGGGTAAGGGTGCGAAAGCCGGCCGACTTGCTCCGGTATTCCCGTTCCGCGCCGATAACGCCTCCGATGATTATAGAGAGGATCAGTCTCCAGACGATATCTTCCGGTAATTGCATAATCTTTTTTTATAAAGATAAACTATTCTTTCAGCGGCCGCTTCTTGATCATCCCTCCTTTGGTATCCTTTAAGCTCTGCATCACCACAAAGGCATACGGGTCGATGGTGTCGATCTCGGCGCGCAGCCTGGATACTTCCAGCCGCGTAACCACCGTAAACACAATATCCATATCAGAAGCCGTAACATGGCCTCTTTTGCCATAGCCTCGTGTTCCTTTGTAAACGGTAAAACCCCTTCCCATTTTTTCGGTGATCATGATGCAGATCTCTTCCGATTTTGGGGAGATGATAGTGACGCCGGTATACTCTTCAATTCCTTCGATGAGGAAATCGACGGTCTTGGATGCGGCAAGATAAGTGAGGATGGAATACAGTGCCGTTTCTATCGAGAGCAGCCGGGCTGCAACAGAGAAGATCACGATATTGAAGAGCAGGATGATATCGCCTACCGAAATATTGGTCTTGCGGCTGACGAAAACCGCCAGCACTTCCGTTCCGTCGAGCACGCCGCCGCCGCGCATGGCCAGCCCGACCCCTGCTCCGAGAAAAAAT
Organism: uncultured Flavitalea sp.; assembly: GCA_964475615.1. Lineage (GTDB taxonomy): Bacteria > Bacteroidota > Bacteroidia > Chitinophagales > Chitinophagaceae > Puia. The sequence continues at coordinate 3,586 of CAYYZJ010000795.1, forward strand.
CCGCCGAACACGGCAACCAGCAATTTATCGGAAGTGATCACCGGATAATGAATGAACGTAATGCAGAGTGAAAGCCCGATGATTGCCGAGATCGTTTTGATGGTAAAGACCTTCCCCATCTGCCGGTAGGCCAGCAGCATGAAAGGAATATTGATCAGCACCAGCAAAAGCGCCAGCGGCCAGCGGGTAACCTCGGCCGTTAGCAGCGATATGCCGGTAGCCCCGCCGTCGATGAAACTGTTGGGCAGCAGAAAGCTTTCCAGTCCGAAGCCTGCTGAAAGGATGCCTGCCAGCAAAAGCAGCATGTCCTTGAAAGCCCGGAAAGACAAAACCCTGAAGCGATATGCTTCCTTTGCCCTTTGATATCTCGATTTTATTTTCGCATCAGTGCTCATTACAATGAAAATAGCCAATTCTTTTAAAACATTGCGCCGTGAATGTTAAAAATCAGTAATCCTTTCGATCGAACAGGAGGGGAAAATTTATTACGCTTATCTTGCAGAGGTCTAATCATACATCATGCGGAGAAAAAGAAGACCGGTATTGTTTATTTGTGTTTGCCTGATGGCATTCGCATCCTGCCGCAAGGCTGAAGCGCCGGAATACCGGGGTTTTGAAAATGCAAAGCTCAGTGCCGTGAATGCGCAGCAATCCATTCTCTCCACCGATCTGAAATTTTATAATCCCAATCATTATGCCCTGCAATTGAAAAAAGCGGAAATGGATATCCTTCTCAATGATAAACCCGCCAATCATTATCTGCTCGATTCCACCATTCATATTCCTGCGCGGGATACTTTTTCGGTTCCTGTTTCCCTGCAGCTCAATGTCAGCAGCCTGTTCGGCAATGCAATACAGATCATGCTGAGCAAGCAGGTAAAACTCACGCTGAATGGAAAAGTGAAACTGAAGAAAGGCGCTTTCCCTTTCAGCGCACCGTTTCATTATGAAGAAAACCTGAAGATAGATTCCCTGCTGCAGAGCTTTTAGTTTACGGTTTCTTGCTCTGCAATTATAAATTGCATCAGCCATTTTGAATAGCTGAACTGTAAACAGTAAACTGTAAACTAAAAACTGTAAACTTTCGTAACTTTGCGCGCTTAAATAATCATGAAATACCTTAACGAAATAAACAGGCGCAGGACTTTTGCCATCATCTCTCACCCCGATGCCGGCAAAACCACCCTCACGGAAAAATTCCTTTTGTTCGGCGGAGCCATCCAGACTGCCGGCGCCGTTAAGAGCAATAAAATAAAGAAGCATGCCACCAGCGATTTTATGGAGATAGAGCGCCAGCGCGGCATCTCCGTGGCCACTTCGGTAATGAGCTTTGAATATAAAAACATCCTCATCAACCTGCTGGATACGCCCGGCCATAAGGACTTTGCCGAAGATACCTACAGAACGCTGACCGCTGTGGACAGCGTTATCCTTGTGGTGGACAGCGTGAACGGAGTGGAAGAGCAAACCCGCAGGCTGATGGAAGTGTGCCGCATGCGCTCCACACCCGTGATCGTCTTCATCAACAAAATGGATCGCGACGGAAAAAACCGTTTCGACCTGCTTGAAGAGATCGAAAAAGAACTCAATATCCAACTGCATCCCATGACCTGGCCCATTAACAGCGGCAAGGATTTTAAGGGAGTATATAATTTGTACGACAAGAACCTGGTGATCTTCACCGCCAATACCAAGGCCGCTGATGAAGACACGGTGAAGATCGATAACCTGAACAGCCCCCTGCTCGATGAAAAGCTGGGTGAAAAAGAGGCTGCCATGCTTCGCGAAGATGTGGAGCTGGTCGACGGCGTTCATGGCCAGCTTAACGTGGAAGATTATCTCGACGGCAAAGTAGCCCCGGTTTTCTTTGGAAGCGCCATCAACAATTTCGGCGTTCGTGAGATGCTCGATACCTTCATCCGCATTGCGCCGGTGCCTCAATGCCGGCCCACAACAGCAGGAGAGGTTTGTCCGGGCGAAGAAAAGCTCAGCGGTTTTGTATTTAAGATCCATGCCAACCTCGACCCCAAGCATCGCGACCGCATCGCCTTCCTCCGCGTATGCAGCGGCAGGTTCGAGCGGAATAAATATTTCCATCATGTTCGGCTGAACAAGGATATCCGCTTCAGCAATCCCTATAGCTTTCTGGCGCGCGACAAGGACGTGATCGAAGAAGCCTTTCCCGGAGATGTGGTGGGACTTTTCGATACCGGCCATTTCAAGATCGGCGACACCCTCACCGAAGGAAAGGATTTCTATTTTACCGGCATCCCTTCTTTTTCACCCGAAATTTTTAAGGAGGTAGTGAACAAGGATCCTATGAAAACCAAACAATTGGAAAAGGGATTATTACAGCTTACCGATGAAGGGGTCGCTCAATTGTTCACCCAGTTCGGCGGTCATAAAAAAATAATCGGCTGTGTGGGCGAACTGCAGTTTGAAGTGATCCAGTACCGGCTCCTGCATGAGTACGGCGCTTCGGTTCAGTTCAACG
>CAYYZJ010000796.1:0-7348 GCA_964475615.1 uncultured Flavitalea sp.
CACATCTGCTTCGAGGCGCTGGTTGATGGATACCATCATGCCCAGGCTCATGCATTTGCTGATCACGTCGGCATAGCTTACATCCATGAGGTTGGCCAGTTCGCTTACGCTGATGAATTCGGTGACCTGCAGTTTATTGTCGGTTGCCTCTTCGGCTCCTGTTTGCTCGGCCATCTCTTCACGCTTGGCACGGCGGTATTTGGCCTTCAGGCTTTTTCCGCGGCCGCCGGTGCCTGCCAGCTTGGCCTGCGTTTGCCTGATCTTTTCCTGGATCTCTTTTTTATCGATCTCCTTTACTTCGCGCGGATTGCGCGTATCGGGCCTGCGGTTCCTGTTATCGCCCGCGCGGCGGATGGGCAGGCGGTGGTCGTCGCCTCTTTCTTCACGTTTTTCTTTCTGGAATCCTTCTTTCGGAGGCTTGCCTGCATCCCGTTTTTCGATGGGTATCCTTTTTCTTTTTCTTTTTTCCTCGATCTGCTTGGGGCGTGTATCGCTGCTGCTGGGCAGATTGATCTTGCCGAGTATTTTAGGGCCTTCTATTTTTTCGGGCCTGATATTTTCAATCGGTTTTTCTTCTTCCGGCTCTGTTTCAGGCTCGGGAACAGGTTGCTTGGCAGTAGTGTCTGCAGGAGCGGGCTCTTCTTTTTTTACTTTTGGTTCTTCAACAGTATCTTCTTCAGCGTTCTTTTTAGCGCCTTTTTTAGGCCTGGTGGAAGAATCGATCGAGGAAAGGTCGATCTTGTCGAGCACTTTTGGGCCTTCGATATCCGGCGCTTCTATCTTGATCACCTCAGGTTCTTTTTTCCGCTCTTCTATCACCGGAGCCTTGGGCGGTTCTTCCACTGCCACCGGTTCTTCCTTCGCTGCCGGTTTCTTGATCTCTTTTTTGAAGAGAACGCTTTCTTCTTCTTTTTTCTTTTTGGCTTCTATGCTGCCTTTGGGCAGATCGATCTGGTCGCTTTTGATCTTGGCAACCTTATCGCTCTGAAATTCCTGTTGCAGGGAACGGTACATTTCCTCCGACAGCTTGGAAGTCGGCTTCAGTTCATCTTTATTAAAACCCTTAGCCACCAAAAAATCCACCAGGGTATCTTTACCTATATTGAATTCCTTGGCTGCGGCCATTAAGCGTGGTGTTGTTAATGTTTCTGCCATATTTGTCTCCCTAGTCCTTTCTGTAAGGATTAGATCATCTGATTTTAAAATTTACAATTATTTTTCAACAGCCACCGGCCTTGGCAAGCGGCTATTCTTTTTCAAACTCTTCTTTTAGTACCCGCCTTACCTCGTCGATGGTTTCCCTTTCGAGGTCTGTTCTTCTTTCCAGTTCTTCGGGGGTCAGGTCGAGTACGCTGTGGGCGGTATCGCAGCCGATACGCTTGAGCTCATCGATCACCCAGGTTTCGATCTCGTCGCTGAATTCATCCAGGTCTATATCGAATTCTTCCACTTCGCCTTCATTGTCGCGGAACACATCTATCGAATAACCGGTCAGCTCCTGCGCCAGCTTGATGTTGACGCCTTTGCGGCCGATGGCCAGTGAAACCTGATCCGGCTTTAAATAGACATTCGCATGCTGCTTTTCGCTGTCTATCTCCATGCTGGTAATTTTGGAAGGCGTGAGCGAACGCTGGATCAGCAACTGGATATTGTTAGTCCAGTTGATGACATCGATGTTCTCGTTCTTGAGCTCCCGAACGATGCCATGGATGCGGCTTCCTTTCATACCCACGCAGGCGCCTACGGGATCGATGCGGTCGTCATAGGATTCAACGGCCACCTTGGCCCGTTCGCCCGGCTCACGAACGATCTTTTTGATCACGATCAGCCCGTCGAAAATTTCCGGCACTTCAATCTCCAGCAGCTTGGCCAGGAATGCAGGGCTGGTACGGGAAAGGATGATCACCGGCGAGTTGTTCTTCATGTCCACTTTCTTTACCACGGCGCGGATGGTCTCCCCTTTCTTGAAATAGTCCTGCGGAATCTGTTCCGATTTGGGCAGGATGAGTTCGTTGCCTTCTTCGTCGAGCAGGAGGATCTCTTTTTTCCATACCTGGTATACTTCTGCGCTGATGATCTCTCCTATGCGTTCGTTATATTTTTTTACGAGCACATTTTTCTTCAGATCGCCGATACGGCTGGCCAGGGTCTGCTTGGCGGCCAGGATAGCCCTGCGGCCGAAATCCAGGATCTCCACTTCTTCATAAAGCTCTTCGCCCACTTCATAGTCCGGCTCGATCTTGATGGCATCGCTGTAAGCGATCTCGGCAAGCGGGTCGTTCACCTGTCCGTTCTCCACGATGGTGCGGCGGCGCATGATCTCAAGGTCGCCTTTTTCGGCGTTTACAATTACGTCAAAATTTTCGTCACTGCCATATTTTTTGCGCAGTAAAGTTTTGAATACATCTTCCACCACCTTCATCATGGTAGGACGGTCAATATTTTCGGCTTCCTTGAAATCCTGGAAAGCTTCAATTAGGTTAATGCTGGCCATAATCTTTACGTTTTTGGGTCTGTCCGTTGTTGCGTACAGAAAGTTAAAAAACTACCTGAATTTTTGTTGTTTTTATGTTATTGAATAAATAAGTATGGTTGATGAGTTCGCGGTGTTTGGGATTTTTTCCCTTTGTTTCTTCCACAATTATGCCATCCTCGCTCACGTCTGCCAGACGGCCCTCTTTCCTGGTACCGTCGTCCAATATCACTTCCACTTTCCGTCCGATATTTTTTCTATACTGCCGGATCGATTTAAGGGGTTCGTCCAAACCAGGTGAAGATACTTCCAATGAAAAATCATCATCCGGAAAAATACCGGTCTCTTCTATTTTTTTATACAGGGCCCTGTTGAACTGCACGCATTTTTCAATGCTGATGCCATTGTCCCCATCCAGAAATACCTTTACATTATTGGTTGGCTTGATGCGCAGGTCAACCAGGAAATAAGACGGCTCTGCTGCCAGTATATCCTTAACCAGGGATTCAATTGCCCGGATTTGTGATTCATTTCCCATACCCGAAATAAAGAAGGGAACGATTTCGTTCCCTTCTGTTGCTTCTTTTTACCGGATGCAAAGATACGATAAATACCATATTATTTCCAAACCTTCAAAAATTAAGGGTAAGTTATTTTTTCTTTGGCGATAGCAGGGAACCCTTTAATTTTAAGAAAAGGATACTCATGAGCCAGGCTGACAATTTCGGTTCTTTTTTCAAGGAAAGCAAACCCCTGCTGCAGGATTATCTTGAAACCAGGCTGGAGATATACCGGCTGCAGGCCATACGACTGGCTTCGCGGTCGGCGGGATTGCTGATCTGGATCCTGGTTGCCCTGTTGCTCTTGTTCCTGATCCTGATCTTTTCAGGGATCGTGCTGGGTTGCTGGCTTTCGGGCATCCTGCACAGTTATGTGCTGGGTTTCGGCGTCACCACACTGATCCTGGTGGTTGTTTTTATTTTGCTTGCCATATTCCGTAAGGCGGTTTTTGTGCAACCGATCGTGCAGGCAATCATTCGGAGCGCAAAGTCGGAGGGCTGAGGTCGGAAGTATGAAGTCCGAAGTCGGAAGTATGAAATACAAAATGTACATTCGCCTGTAGTTTCAGACTTCGGACCTCCGACTTCAGACATCAGACCCCATGCTCGCTGCAAAGAACATCCAAAACCTTGAATCGCTGGAAAGCGAAATCCTGCGATTGCAGGCGTATGCCAAAGAGCTGGAGAAATCTATCGACCAGAAGTTCGATTACCTGCAGGATAATTATTCCTCCATGGCCATGCGATCCATTTTTTCAGGTGTAATGCAGAAAGCCGGCCCTGCCGGAAGCCTGCTTGGCTTGTTAATGGAGAATAACCGGCTGCTGCATGCCTTCGGCAGGCTGGCAGAACTTGTTTTCGACAAACTCGCCGACGGAATAGAGCTGGCCACAGATAAACTATTTAACAAAAAAACAGGAACTCCGGCAAACCAGGAAGAAAAAGATATTGTTTAACATGCAACATGCCGGTGTTTTTTCCCGTCTCATGCATGGGTCGATGCCGGTTTTAACAGAATCTTGTTCCTGTTTGTTTTAATTTTAGCCCATGGCACGTATCTTTTTTCTGGCTATAGTATTCTATCTTCTGTACAGACTGGTATTCGACCTTATTCTGCCGGTGTATAAAACGAGCAGGCAGGTAAGGAAACAGTTCAACGACATGCAGAACCAGCAAAACAATTCCGGAAATGCCAATCCGCAAAATAGCCATGCCAATAACAATGGACAGGCCAGCCGGAAAAGCAAAGCAGGGGAGTATATTGATTTTGAGGAAGTGAAATAACAGCCTGCACTTATTGTTCACCTTACATACAGCTCCTGTATCGAAACCGGACAGTTCCCGTTTGTTCATCAACTAATGATCAATTGATAGTCAGCAGTATACCAGGCTGGCATTTTCTTGGATTCGATTTATCGTTCAGCATAATGAATGTACAATGAAGGAGCGCGAGCGTATATGGATACTGATAGCCAAAAAACTGGCTGCTGAAGCCACGAAGGAGGAACTGGATGAATTAGAGGAGCTGCTGAAAAAACATCCCGATCTTACCTATCCTCTTCAAACCATTAGCGGTTTCTGGAAAACTCCGGATCAAAAAAATGAACCGGAGGCAGAGCAGGCTTTTGAATGGCATCTTCAACGGATGCAACAACATGCCAGGCATAAAAATGCTATGCGGGCACGCATGCCAAAAACATCCCGCCTGTTTAGCTTCTTAAACAATGGCCTGTTTTGGAATTATTTCAAAACAGCCTGGCGAAGCCTGATTCATTATAAAGGTTTTTCCGTAATCAATGTTTCCGGTCTCGCGATCGGCATGGCAAGCGCCATTCTCATCCTGCTGTTGATACAAAATGAACTGAGCTACGACCAGTTTCATAAAAACAAAGACCGTATTTACCTGATGTATAACCGTGCAAGGTTTGAAGGGAAACTGGAATGCTGGCCAGGCATGCCCACGCCAGTGGGGCCTATCCTGAAAAAAGATTACCCGCAGGTGGAAGAAACTGCCCGCATCAACGGGGTGGGCCCTTTTGTCCTTACCGTAGGCGCTAAACATTTTGAAGCATTGGGCCTGATCACCGACCCCGGCTTTTTAAAAATTTTCAGCTTCCCTCTATTGAAAGGAAATAGTGAAACAGCATTGGGCTCTCCGCGTTCCATGGTGATCACGGAAAAATTTGCAAAAAAATTGTTCGGCAATGCCGATGCCATGGGCAAACTGGTCAGGATCGACAGCAATGCCTATTTTACGGTAACCGGAGTAATGAAAGATCTTCCCAACAACACCACATTCGGTTTCGAATACCTGGTGCCCTGGAGCTATATGAAGGAGGTGGGATGGGAGAATTTGAGCTGGGAGAATAATTCCATAAATACGTTCGTACTGCTTAAACCGGGAGTAAGCGAAACAGAAGCGAATAACCGCTTTCGCGATATTATCAAAACGCATTTGAGCAAGGCAACGAACGAAGTGTTTGTTCATCCTATGCGCAAATGGCAGCTCTATTCGCGGTTTGAAAATGGAAAGATAGCCGGAGGCGATATTGAAAACGTTCGCCTGTTCGGCATCATTGCCGGATTCATTCTGTTGATTGCCTGCATCAATTATATGAATCTGAGCACTGCCCGCAGCATAAAAAGGGCCAGGGAAGTAGGTATACGCAAAGTGGTAGGCGCCCGGCGGCCTTTGATCATCCTGCAGTTTTTGGGCGAATCGACACTGATCGCGTTTTTAGCGGGCGCCAGCAGCCTGGTCATTGTGCAGTTGAGCCTGCATTGGTTTAACTGGCTCACCTTTAAAGACCTGTTCATTCCATATTCCAATCCCGTTTTCTGGCTGGCCATGATCTCCTTTATACTCTTCACCGGTATCATTGCCGGAAGCTATCCTGCTTTTTATTTGTCGGCATACCGGCCGGTAGCTGTACTCAAAGGAACATTCAAGACTGCATTCAATATGGTCAGCGTGCGCAAGGTGCTGGTGGTACTGCAGTTCAGCTTTGCCATCACATTCATCATCTGCACCATCATCATTTACCGGCAAATCGATTACGGCAGCAAGCGCGACCCCGGGTATAACCGCGATCACCTGGCTTTTGTGTATGTGAAGGGAGAGATGAACAAACACTATCGCGCTATCAAGCATGAACTGTTGAGCAGCGGCGCCGTTACTTCCGTAACCAGAACAAATTCTCCCATTACCTATACCTGGAGCGGCAACGACAGCTATACCTGGACAGGTAAAGATCCCAATGTCCAGATGTTTTTCTCCGAATTCCGCACCGATGATGATTTTTTGGAAACCATGGGCGTAAAGATCATTGCCGGCCGCGAGATCAATACGACGGTTTATCCCACCGATTCAACGGCAGTGATGCTGAATGAATCGGCTGCAAAGCTCATGGCGTTCAAAAACCCAATCGGACAAACCCTGAAAAGCAAGCAGGGTAACTGGCATATTGTTGGAGTGGTAAAGGATTTCATTGCAGGATCGCCTTTTGGGCCGGTCAGCCCGATGGTTATACAGGGCCCGGTGAGCTGGTTTGGCGCCATCACATTCAGGTTGAATGGTAAAAACAATATGGCCGAAAACCTGAAAAAGATCGAATCTGTTTTTACCAGGTACAATCCCGATTATCCGTTCAGCTATCGTTTTGTGGATGAAGCAGACGCCGAAAAGCTGGAAGGCGAAAGGCGGACTGGCATACTGGCTGCTCTTTTCGGCGGATTGACTATTTTGATTTCCTGCCTCGGATTATTTGCGCTGGCGGCATACACGGCTGAAAGCCGGGTCAAGGAGATCGGGGTAAGAAAAGTGCTTGGCGCTTCCGTGGCTGCGATCACCACTCTTTTATCGAAAGATTTTTTAAAGCTGGTCATCATCTCTTTTATGCTTGCCTCGCCACTGGCCTGGTGGGCCATGCATGCCTGGCTGCAGAACTATTCATACCGTGTAAGCATCAGCTGGTGGATCTTTGCCCTTACGGGTTTACTTTCCGTAATGATAGCAGTGGCCACGGTAAGCTACCAGGCCATCAAGGCTGCGCTGGCCAATCCGGTGCATAGCCTGCGGTCGGAATGAAGGGCGTGAATCGTGAGACGTGAACCGTGAGGCGTGAATCGCAATTTAGATTACTCACGATTGACGACTGACGATTCACGATCAAAACCAGCGTATATCCGTGATCGTTATCCCCGGCGGAAGATAAAATCCTTTAAGTCCTGCTGCGATGGCGCCATCCACATTGATCCAGGCATCATCCACGAACAACGTGAAAGCAGGCTCGAGCCCGCATTCGGCGATGATATG
>CAYYZJ010000797.1:0-6444 GCA_964475615.1 uncultured Flavitalea sp.
CCGGGAAACATAATGATTGCTGGTATCTGTGTCAAAAGCTGCAGGCTTGGCATAAACAGTATTAACCGGGTCGTAAACATTTTTGAATAAAGCGCGTACAACAGCACTGTCTCTCCTTTCCATGGTAGCGGCATAAGTTGCTGTATCCTTTCCTTCAGTAAGCACTGTTCGGACATTGCCCAAATGATCTTTAAGAAAATATTCATATTCGAACGCATAATATATTGCGCCTGTAGTGCTGTTCACTTTCCTGGCATACCGGCCCCTTCCTTCTTCCTGCAAAATGTATTGAAGCGTGTCGTTGAGATATACAAACCCGTTTGCGTATAAATAAGTCTTGACTGCTGGATTTGCACCGGGAGTATAATCATTGATTTGCTTGCGAACCTGGTTCCCGGACGCATCGCAGTAGTAATGAATGCCTGCTTTTCCATTAATTACAATTGAATCCGGCTTATTAAGAACATTGTAAACAGCGCCTGCCCCATTGGAAGCAGTATGCATGTGCCGGTTATAGTCTTTACTGGTATTGCCATTGGCATCATAGGTATAATCGCCACTGGCTAACGCGGTATCCTTAAAATCCCCTAACGGACTTGTATCAGAAATTCCATCAGACACCTTTTCCAACTGATTGCTATTGGCAAAATACTGGTAGGTCAGCGAATCGATCGTTGCAGAGCTTCCCAGCTTCAGTCCTCTTTGCTTCATGGAAAGAATATTGCCGCCGCCATCGTAAGAAAGTCCGCTTACGGAATAATCCACTTTATCGTTTGTCCAGGAATTGGAGCCCTGATTTTGCTGGGTGAAATCCGCCGTGGTAAGTCTGTTCGGCCTGTCATAATTAAAACCATAAGCCCGGGCTATACCATCCCCTGCTGCTTTCCATTTCAACCCTGCAATATTGCCGTTAACCTGATTTGTTGTAAATCCGTAGTCATAATACAGGGATTCCCCGAAATAATTACTCGTGCTTCCTGCGGTTGACACATAGGAGCTGTTGATGCCGAGCAGCCAACCTCTTATGTTATAAGTATAGCTTTGCGTTTCAATACTGCTTCCGAACACTTTTGTTACGAGCTGACCAAGTTCATTGTATGTGTACGAGGCAATTGTCTTATCACTCGGAGCGGCATCGACATTCTTGGCGACAGTAGAAAGTCTTCCATTAGGATCATAAGTTCTTTTGGTTACAACCGTATGCGTTTGAGCGTTTGTTCCATTTTTTTGGTTGCGGGTTACTGTTTCCAATACTTGACCCGAGAAACTGTATTGGGTGGATATAGTACCGGTAACATCACTACGGAAAAAAGTCTTTACTTGCACAATACGATGTTTATCATCATAGAACTGTACGGTATATACGTTATCTGCCGTATTAATAATCCGTTTAATAGAGATGGTTGGAAGCCCACGGATATTTTGAGATTCAGTGACCGACTGAGGATATGGATAAACTGAATTGCTTGGACTTGCAAATAGATTGTCCATGGTATTGTCCCGGCTTCCATAGTTAGATCCAAACCAGCCTCCTTCTGAGTAATCGTCATAATAGTTAAGCGTAAGCCAATCGGTGCTCGTCCAGTTCATCGAAGGAAGCGAGGGAAAGGCAAGAGTTGTGGTATAGCCAAAAGCATTGCTACCATCCCGGTTTTCATAATATCCCATATTCTGTGAAATCAAATAAGACTGCATGCCCGATTGTGAAGTATGAGTATTGTCAGTATAAAAGCCGGTGTATATCGGCCTGTCCTGGCCGTCATACTTTATAAAAACCCATTTATTCTGGGTGCGAAGTGCAGAATCCTGACTTAATACTAACCGGTCTTTGGTATCATATATAAAGTAAATCTTTCCCTTCCCAGGTATCCTTTTCATAATTACCCTTCCCCGGCTGTCATAAAAATATCCGTAACAAAGACCTGTATTGATAGCCGGGTTGGAAGCGATGTTCCAATTAACGGTAGTATTGTTCAACGCATCGACTGATTTAGGTGGTATTACTAAACGCAAGCGATTCATCTCGTCATAAACGAAATACGTACAAAGCCATCCGTAATGACCAGTCGATGGGGATGCGGCAACCTGGGTTTTTGTCAATATTTTTCTGCCAATGACATCAAAATAGATAACCGATACATTGCCTTTCTCGTCAGTTGCTTGCAAAACAGTTAATGTACCAGCCTGATAATTAGAAGAAGTATTTGGAACATCATTCTCACTCGTTATGGCAATCGTCCAGAGCTTTACACTGTCTGAAACTGTATTGGTGCGATGCGTAACACTTATTCCGATTCCAGCTCCTCCCCAACTATTGCCGGGAGCAAGCTTTTTCGTCATGAGGTTTAACGGTGAAGCATCATATAACACTTGTCCATAATTGATCTGCTCGTTTGGAAAATTATTTTTGCTGACAACTGAATCCTGGTAAAAAGGGTTAAGCTTGAAATTGCCATCATTGGAGGAAGAAACAAAAGGAAGGTATTGCAGGCTCGGATTACCAAATTCATCATAATAAGCCGGAGTAACGTAGTCAAACCCCGCTGGCGAGGCTTTCCGTGCAACAGTTTGCAAATTCCTGCCGTAACTATCTGAATACTGTGTCAAAATACTTACATCGGCAACAGGAGAACTAAGATTAACCAATGCGGTATCAGTGATCGGCTTTGTCGGCGAGAAAACCCTGACCCAGTTTAGCGGAACACTACTGTACACAGCCGGCAGCTTTTTCGCAGTAGCTGATGCCGGCCCTGTTGCACTCGTAGGAATATTGGTCTGCCCGCATACTGTTATACAGGCGGTCAGAAACAGCGGAACAGATAAAAGTTTCCTCATAAACAGATGTTTAGCGATCAGGAGCATTAATTGTCAGTGCCGGTTATAGCTTGTTGAATTAAAGAATCCATAGGATCTACCTGACTGGCAAACACCGCAATTAAATTCCCTTCATCATCAATCAGGTATTTAAAGAAATCACCGATCACAGGATTGTCCGCAACCCCGTTTTCATCAGATTCAGATAACCATTTGAACACTGGTGATATTGCTGTTCCTGTAACCGAAAGCCTTGAGCCAAGAATATAGTTAATGTGATATTTGTTTACAACCGTATCGGCGTTGCCTGTCTCGTTTCCCGAATCGTTCCCAAAATCATTACTTGGGATGGCAATGATCACCAGGCTGTCCTTATATTTTTGATACAGTTGCTCAAGGCTTGCATATTGAACTGCATATTTGCCATGCAGCGCAGTATTAACGATCAGCATTTTCTTTCCCCTGAAATCACCCAAATGAACCTGGTTGCCGTTCATATCAGTTATGGAAAAATCATATATTCCTGCCTGGCTGGCCAGTAGATAAGAAAGAAAAAAGATCAACAGTTTCATAATGCCTTAATTTTTGTAGTATTATTCAATTTCGCAGCCTCCGCCAACTGTGCATGGATTGGCGTTGTCTTCAGTATAATTAATGCTTTGGCTGCAATCGCTCCAATAGTAGTAATAGGTGCATCTGTATATCCAGACATTGTTCACTTTCATGTGAACCGATGAAATATTCACTCGCGTTCCCATTTCGCAGACGCAATTGATCACTTTCTGGCCTTGGCCTCCGCATGCGGGCGGACAAGCAACACAGTCTGTATGATCGAATAAATAGCGCAGTGACCCATACGTCTCGCTCCAGGTATTGATATCTTTTTCTTCCCGATAAACAGCGCCCCCGGTCGGCATGCATTGATAGTTACCGGTTGCATGCCAGATCGTATCGAGCGTAATCCTGGACGCCGTGTCGCCGTAATCAAATTTTTTGACCACGTTGAGGTCTTTATCCTTTAGCACTTTCACCCGGTTTATATTATCGTATAAATAATAAGCTGTTATGTTAGTAGGATCGCAGGTGCTGGTTACTCCAAGCAATGGTTCAAATGTCGATGTAGCCATGTTGGCATCCTTGGGATAAAGACGCAGTTCATCAATGACACCTGTACCGCTCACTGTTACACTGGTAGCCGAACTGATGGTCATCGTATACAGGTTCCATCCGTTTTGCTGGGCAACCTGTTTTATGTTTTGCGCCCCGGAAACAGAAACACTGGCTCCGGTGCGGCACCAATAGGAAATGATATAAACCAGCGAAGAGCTTAATCCTGTTTTGGTAATGTTACCGCTGTCGAGCGCATAGCTTTTCTTACCGGTTAGCGCATATTGATAATTTCTTCCCTTGCTGGCAACCGTCCAGTTCCCATTTCCGTCGGATTCAAAACTGGTATAGGCAGTATTTGCAGGAGTTGCATTGGAAACTTTGGCAACAGGAAACTGATTATAGTAATCCATGATTACCGAATTGCTCTGCCCGGAAATGGCATTTTTCACTTCAAGCAGATTTCCCATGGTATCATAAGTAGGATAGTTCTGCTGGGCAATTAAATAAGTGCTGTTCCTGACCAGTGAAGCCGGATTAAATACACCGATCACGGATTGGTTGACCGGAGCATTGGACTGCAAGGCATAAGACGTCAGGGGTTTTAAATGTCCTTTGGCTAATTGCTGATAGTCGGTGATCCGGGCATCTATTATCCTTGGATTGGCATCTCCTGTAATCCAGGTCTCGGCGGAAATAACAGGACTGATAATGCTGCTGTCTTTCATTTTCTTGATCGCACCGGAAGAAAGCGTGTAGTTATATGGATAGTATAGTCTCTTTTCAAGTGAGAGCCCTCGTGTTTTATCGTAAGGTGAGGTAACCTTTATTACATTGTAATTGGTATCATACTGGAAGTCCTGCTCGGTTACCTGGATCGATCCATCAGGATGATAAATCGAATCAATGGTGCTGCTCAGGTCTGTCCGTCCGCTTTGTGGAAAATAAAGCTGCCCTGTATAATATTCTGTATAGGGAGTGCTTGGAGAATTAGGGTCTCCATTAAAGGTCACCGAACTTTTGCCCAGTTTTAGCGATGTAAAATCGGAGCTGGTATAATAAGCCGGCGTTATGGTATAGGTATTCTTTGTTATCTTAACCAAATGTCCCAGGCTGTCATAAACAGCAATTCTTTTCGGCAGGCCCAATGCCCAATCCGGTTGTGTCTGCGGCGCATACGGAAAAGATGGAGATCCTACATTCATGCCGGCATCCTGCAGATTAGTGAACTCATAAACCGTATTGCCAAGGTTATGCGTCGGCGAGCCTTTATATTCAATCACCCTGCTGTAACCAACCGGGCTTCCCTGGGAATAATTCAGTGTATTGACCGGATCGCTTGAAATGGCCGTATAGTTCGTTACCGTTGTACCGCCGTTGATCACTGTTTCCTGATATGGATAAGTATACTGGGGAACAGCGCTTAAAAATCCTGAACTTCTTCCCTCCGGGGTCAGGTATTTATAAGAAGCAATAGTATCGCTTCTGTTAAGAGTAGGATCATAGTGGACGATATATTTTATCCTTATCCCTCCTGATGTGGCGGCATTACTTACGATCACCTGGTTCTGCCAGGTGAAATTTACCGGCAAGGAAGGTGGTGTTCCCGTACAGTTACCGAGGCTGGTTACAAGCTTATAATTGCCGTTGCCGGGAACACTAAAGCTAAACCCGGCAGATCCCACATAAAAAAGTTGAAACAGGCTGATGGAATCGTTCTTATAGGTAGCCAGTCCATCTGTGCTGGTTATTTTATACGTGAGCATACAGGATCCTGAAAAAGGCGGTGATCCGGTTCTTGAAAACGAATTATCGAATGCTACAGTGAAATTGTATTGGTTGCTGTAAACCTGGCTGAGTGAAATATTGTTGGAGGTATTGTTATTCGCATTGATGGCAACGGTTTGATTGACCGTATTATACTGAAAGACATCATTAGGCTCGAAATAATAATACGTGTATGCACCCGAAGGGGAAATGATTTTTTCAAGCGAACCGGCAAGCTGAAAAGGAATGGACGGATCGCGGATGGCGCCGTTAAAAAGGCCGGATATTGTTGGGATTGCATTCGAGCCATTGGTGACTTGCGCATTATAAAATCCCCAGTGATCTCTTTGGTTGGAAAGTGTATCCTGTGCAGACCCATAGGCCGGAAGCCACCTGGTGGTACTATAATAGAAGGTATACAGGTCTTTTGCTCCGGTTGAAGTAAAGAAGATAATCTTGTTCAGATAATTGCGGGCCCCGGTTATAGTGGTTCCATTGCAGCAGTTCCAATCAAACCGGTACCCATACCTGACAATACTGTCACTGATCTTTATCCGGTCAATGACATAGTCGGACGCATTATACTTGATCGAGGGGCTATAAAAAAGGGTGATGCTTTTTTTGTCGGGAAAAGTAATAGAAGTTACTTTCAGCACAGTGCTGTTTTCCACACCTGTAGGCGTAAATCTGTGGGTGACTTTCGCATCGCTTGTTCTCACTTAGAAGGTTTGCGGAAAAATATCGGTAGGAGTGTTT
>CAYYZJ010000798.1:0-4307 GCA_964475615.1 uncultured Flavitalea sp.
CGTCCAGGCATCGAACACGCCGGGGCCGGCATTCGTATTTGCCCTGATTATGGTGTTGAAATTTTTGGTGGGGTCATAGCCGGTTTTGCCCGCAACGCCGGATCCGAAAACGGAGAGATCAAAATTCTTATAATTGAGATCGATCCGTATGCCGTACTCCAGTTTGGGAAGCGTAGTGCCCAGCCAGGTCTGGTCGTTCACATCCACTACTCCATCGCCGTTGAGGTCTTCATATTTAAGCCGGCCCGGAGCAGCGCCGGGTTGAGTGGCATGGCCCTCCACTTCCTGTTCATTCTGGAAAATGCCGTCGGTCTTGTAACCGAAAATGGAGTACTGCGAATGCCCGATGATGGAGTGATTCGGATCGCCGGGATAAGCGGCGCGAACGGCTTCCGGAAGTTTGGTGATCACATTCTTGAAATGACTGGCATTGGCCGTGATGCTGTAACCCAAACCGCTGTGCGTGGTATTGTGATAGCCCAGCAGCAGTTCCCATCCTTTATTGTTAATATTGGCGCCGTTCACCCATTGCAATTGGCCTTCGCCAACAGCGCCGGCAACAGGAGGCTGGATCAGGATGTTCTTGGTATTCCTGTTGAAATAATCGAACGATCCGGTGATCTTCTCACCCAAAAATCCGAAGTCAAGGCCAACATTCGTTTCCGTTGTCGATTCCCATTTCAGGTTGGGATTGCCCAACTGCGTTTGTACGAAACCGGAAGGAAGCGTTCCGGTGTTCACTCCATTCAGGTCGTAAGCCGTGCCGGTATTCAGCCATTGAGAATAAGCGGGGCTGCTGGTTCCATAATTGGGTTGGAATAAAGTATAGGCCGACAAATTGCCGATGGCCTGGTTACCTACAGTGCCTACTCCGCCTCTCAGCTTGAGATTGGAAACCGCCGTTACCCCTTTGAAAAATGCTTCATTGTTGATCCTCCATCCTACAGTAAAAGCAGGAAATATACCATAAGGGTTATTGGTACCGAACCGGGAGGAACCATCACGGCGAACAGTAACCGAAGCCAGGTAACGGTCGGCATAACCGTAGAACAATTTTCCGAACTGCGAAAGCAGCCTGTAACCGGTAGCAGAGCCGTTATTGGTTTGCGATCCGGTTCCTGCGCTGAGCTGGAAATAGTCTTCCTGCTGCAAGGCAAAATTGGTAGTGGCTGCACCGAATGTGGAATAATCATCCCTTACCGATTCAATGCCTGCCAGGATATTGAGACGATGCTGCCCGAATTCCAGGTTATAGTTCAGGGTATTCGTCCAGGTAAACGTGAACTCTTTCGATTCCTGCAGCGCAAGGCTGTTGAATGATCTTACCGGCCCTTCATCGCCGATCAGCGAAGCGCGCTTGGCCAGCATATCGGTGTATTCAAAACCAAGGCTGGTGCGGAGTACGAGGTTCTTGATGATCTCTAGCGAAGCGAATATATTGCCGACCGTCAGAAACTGATTTGTCGTGTTCCAGCGGTTGAGGTATTGCATGTCGACCGGATTGTTCCTGTCTGTATAACCCGGACCGATAGGGCCGCCGTAAGTGCCGTCTGTTTTATATAACGGAATGGTAGGGGCCAGGATGAGCGCAAGGGTAGGCGTACCGGCGCCTCCTACATCCGTCGTTGAATTGACCTGCGAGGTTCTGCTGAGCTGCAGGTTCTCGCCGAACTTGAACCTGTCGTTGAATGCAGAAGTATGCGTATTGATGCGCGCATTGTAGCGTTGATAATGGGTGAACTGGATCAGCCCGCTGTTATTGTAATAACCGAGGTCTACCAGCAATCCGTTCTTATTTGTTCCTGCTGAAATGGAAACATCGTTGGCGGTGATCAATGCGGTTTTATACAATGCATCCTGCCAGTTGGTATTGCCGACAGGCTCCAGGCTGTCGCCGCCGACAAAAGGAGCGATATTCACTTTATTGAGCACCGGATTGGCATAGTCGCCATTCCAGTCATACGTATAGATCTGGTTTACGAGATTGTTGGGATCGGTGCCGTCATTCACGGCAGCCTGCCACAGCGCTCTTCCCCTGTCGTAAGAGCCGAGCGCTTTTTCCTGCCAGGGCCTTTCTGTTTGCCAGGTGAGGCTGGAGTTAAGTTGAATGCGAACCTTACCTCCGGTATTGCCTCCGTCTTTGGTGGTAACGATGATGACGCCATTGGATGCCCTCGATCCGTAGATGGATGATGCAGAAGCGTCTTTCAGCACCTGGATGGAAGCAATGGAGCTGGAATTGAGGTTGGCAAAATCTTCATAGCGCGTGGTAGGCACGCCGTCGATGATGTACAGCGGATTGGTATTGCCCAATGTGTTCACGCCTCTTACCAGTATGGTAGGCGGATTGCCGTTGGCGCCTGTCGGCGATCCGTCGGCCTGCACGTATAATCCGGGAACCTGTCCCTGCAAAGCGATCATCGGGCTCGATGCAGGAATATTTTTGATCGCATTCAGGTTCACCACGGAAACAGCTCCTGTCAGATCGATCTTCTTCTCTGCCTTGTATCCGGTAACCACAACCTGGTTCAGGTCGTAATTGCCTTCCTCCATTGCAAGCGTAATCGTTTGCATGGAACTCGTCACCTTCATGCTGACGGCATTCATACCTACGAAGGAAAAATTGATCGTTTCGCCGGGCAAAGCAGCAATCGAAAACTTACCGGCAGAATCGGTCAGTACAGCCCGGCTTTTGGTTTGTACCGACACTCCCTGCAGCGGTTCTTTTGTTGTTTTACTAATAACCGTTCCGGTTATGATCTTCTGCTGACCGAAACTGAACAAGGCCAGCAGCAGCATGGACAACAAAATGGGTAACTTTCTCATAATTGAAATTTTGAGTGTTGATGTATTTTGGTTCGGCCTAAAGAGACTATTGAAAAGTTTTGGTTTTTATCAAGTCCCGGATTTCTTCCGATTCGTATTCAGGGCAGGGGCCGGTTTTGGTTGCAATCAACGCCCCGAGCGCATCGGCAAATTCCAATGCCTGCGCAGGCGAAGCGCCTTGAAATAATTTCGAGATCAACCCGGCCAGGAAAGCGTCGCCGCTTCCGATGGTATCGGCAATCTCAACGGAATAGCCTGGATGTTCATAGACATGGCCTTCGGTGCAGTAGATGGCCCCGTTCGCTCCTCTTGTCACTACGATCTTTGGAATCTGAAATCTGTCCTGCAATGCCTTTATGCGGTCGGTTTCATTTTTATAATGGGAGAACCATCCGGTCAGCAGCTCGAGCTCGGCAAGGTTCAGTTTCAAAAGGCTCAGCCCATCCATCAATTGTTCAATATGACGGCGTGTATAATGAGGAGAACGCAGGTTAATATCGAGCACTTTATATTCGGCTATCTCGAGCAACCTGAATAAAGTGCTGCGGCTTTCTTCGCTTCGGGCAGCGAGGCTTCCGAATACAAAGCAGATGGAGTTGGAGAGTAAGGATTCGAACTGATCGTCCCAGCTTATGAAATCCCAGGCAACGGGTTTTTTGATATCGTAGGTAAATTCATTGTTCTCTCCTGCAATGGCATTCACTTTACCGGTATTCCATTCAAAATCCATTTGAAAGAATTCTGTGGAGATGGCATTGCGCTCCATGAGCTGGATCAGTTTTTTGCCATCGTTATCGGAGCCGACCTTGGTGATGAGCGCGGGATCGATCCCGAGTTTTTTCAGATGATAGGCGAGGTTCATCGGCGCGCCGCCGGGAACAGCAGTATGGGGAAGAACATCCCAGAGGATTTCTCCATAGCAAACAACCGGGTAATGATGTTCGGCCTGGTTCAAGACAATCGTGTTATTATATTATAAAAACTATGCTCAATGCGCAATCAGCGTATGCTCGATCTGCTCCAATGATTTGCCCTTGGTTTCCGGCATCAGCTTCCACACGAAAATCAACTGGATGCACATCATGATGCAGAAAAACAAGAACGTATTCCCTCCTCCTGCTTTCTCCGCCAGGTAAGGAAAGGAAAAAGCGATAATGGCGGCCATGATCCAGTGCGTGGTGCTTCCCAGCGTTTGTCCCTTTGCCCTTACCTGGTTGGGAAATATCTCTGCAATGAATACCCATATCACGGCGCCGTGCGAAAAAGCGAAAAAGGCGATATACACGAACAGGAAAAACGGAACGGCCCAGCCGTTGAAATTGGAAACATAAAAAGAGTAAGACACCATGCCCAGGGTAACGATCAATCCGAAAGAGCCGATCAGCATCAGCGTTTTCCGGCCGATCTTGTCGATAAAATTCATCGCCAGCAGCGTGAACGCAAAATTGATGGCGCCCAATCCTGCTGTGGACAACAATGAT
>CAYYZJ010000799.1:0-4702 GCA_964475615.1 uncultured Flavitalea sp.
AAAAGTTGTCTTTTCCGCATTGGTAAATGATCCGGAAAAAATAAACTACCGGCAGGAGATCCTGAAGGACTGCCTGAACAACACTGCATTGATAAGACAGCTTTATGATATCGCGGTGAGCGCTTATGAAAGCAGGAAAAAGGGATGGTTCGGCGTGTTCACCTCCTATCCTTCTTCAATATTGTCCGGTTCGGTAAATGCGATGGAAATATTTTTAGACATGCTCAAAGAACTCAGGAGCTTTGCCGATGAGCATGCCGCAAAATTCCTATCCGAAGGATTTAAAAGATTTTTTTCGATGCTCGAAACCGAACTTACGGATGATTACTTAAAAGAAATAGAGAACCATCTGGACGCACTGCGTTTCCGGGAAGGCATGCTGATCAGCTATGGATTGGGCAAGGGAAATAAAAGCATCAATCCCAAACTCCGGAGTTTAAGGGTAGAAAAAAAGAACTGGCTGCAGCGTCTTTTCGGGAAAAAATCGCCCGGCTATACCTTTTTCATCCATCCCCGCGACGAAAGCGGCATCAGGGCGCTTTCCGCGCTGAAGGATGAAGCCATCAACAATGTAGCCAACGCGCTTGCCCAATCGTGCGATCATATTCTCCAATTCTTTTACCGGATGAAAACAGAGCTGGCATTTTATGTTGCCTGCATGAACCTGCGTGAGCAGCTAGAATCACTGTCCGCCCCGGTCTGCTTTCCGGAAGCCGCTGCCCCGGAATCCCATCATTATTCCTTTACCGGTTTGTACGATGTGTGCCTGGCAATAAAAATGAAGCAAAACATAGTCGGGAATGACCTGACCATGAAAGACAAGAATCTTGCAATCATTACAGGCGCCAATCAAGGCGGAAAGTCCACTTTTTTGAGGAGTATAGGCGTTGCCCAGCTCATGATGCAAAGCGGGATGATCGTACCTGCGCAGGGCTATTCGGCAAATATTTGCCATACTATATTCACTCATTTCAAACGCGAAGAGGACAATACGATGAAGAGCGGGAAATTCGATGAGGAACTCAGCAGGATGAGCGCCATCGCAGATCATATTCAACCTAATTCATTATTTCTTTTTAATGAATCTTTTGCTGCCACCAATGAAAGAGAAGGCTCCGAGATCGCGTTTCAAATCGTGAGCGCATTGCTTGAAAAAGGCCTTCAGATCTTTTTCGTTACCCATATGTTTGATTTCGCAGACCGGTTTTACAGGCAGCGCAGCAAAGACGCTATTTTCCTTCGCGCCGAAAGGGATGCCGACGCCAGAAGAACTTTTAAGCTGATTGAGGGAAAGCCGCTGGAAACAAGTTTTGGAATAGATATTTACAACAAGGTATTTCAAAGCCCCAACCCGCTCCATAATGAACAAATAAAAAATGAAACGCAGGGAACAAGATAACGTTGAAGCGCAATCGAACTCAGACCTGGAAATGCTGCGCAGGTATACCCATGATAAATTAGCACTTTCAGGTTATTTGCGTACGATCCGGGAAGGGTTTTCCGCGCTGGGCCGGGAAGAAGCGGAGAAGAAATGCAATGAACTTATTGTAAAACTGGCCGAAGACCGATTTATGCTTGCGGTGCTTGGTCAATTCAAGCGGGGAAAAAGTTCTTTGATGAATGCGATTATCGGCCGGGAGATACTCCCTACCGGTGTATTACCACTCACTTCAACGATTACGATCCTCAGATACGGCCCCGAAGAGCGATTAATGATATATCGTAAGGATTCTATCTTCCCCGATGAATTACCTGTTTCCGAACTTGCAGCATACGTTACGGAAAAAGGAAATCCCAATAACCATAAAAATGTAGAAAGGGTTTACCTCGAGCTTCCGCTTCCATTCCTTCGCTACGGTATTGAATTCGCAGATACGCCAGGCGTAGGATCGGCTATCGTTGCTAATACAGAAACAGCGTATCGCTTTTTACCCGAATGCGACGCCGTACTTTTTGTAAGCGCCGTGGATGCGCCAATGACCGAGGTCGAGCTGGAGTTTCTCCGGTCGATCAGGGAATACGTTAACAAGGTGTTTTTTATCATCAATAAAACCGATCTGGCTACTGATGAGGAGCTTAAAGAGATTATGCAATTTACCGCCGGCAGCATCGCAGGAAGCACCGGGTTGAAGGCGGAGAAATTATTTGCGGTGTCTTCACGTCTTGCGCTCGAATCAAACAAAACAGGCGATGCCGGCATGTACACAAGGAGCGGATTCAAAGACATGCAGGACACATTGATTTCGTTTTTGACCCGTGAAAAATCGGCCGCGCTCCTCAGTGCAGTGGCATCCAAAACACTGCGGTTACTTGAGAATGAAAGAAAGCAAAATATTTTTGCGACAGCCAGCCTTCAGGAGCGTGCCGGTGAAATTAAAAAAGATACCGTCAGGATGCATCATGATCCTTTTGCGGCAGTGATTGAAATGAACAAGGCGGCAGCCAATATTGGAACACTGCTGAAAAGCAGTTCGCACCAAGAAATAAATAATGAATACAAGTATGAAAAAACCGATACAGGGGCCAAAGAAGAAGATGTAAATCTTGCCGAGGGCCTGCCAAAAGGAGATTGCCCGGTTTGCCAGCACATTGCAGGGATCGCATCCGGGTTTTTTGCGCACTGGCAGTACCAGCTTGTTGCAGCGGACAGCGCGAGACGTTCTTTTGCCGAAGAACTGGGTTTTTGTCCGCTGCATAGCTGGCAGTTGCTTGCCATTTCTTCTCCCTATGGGGCTTCTGTGGGTTACGCTCCCCTGGCGGATGAGATCGCAAACAGGTTACGCAGTAACGGAACGCTGCTCAAAGGGCTTGTGCGCAATTCCGGCAACTGCAGGGTTTGCCGATTGCTTCGTGAAGCTGAAAAAAAATACATTCTTCAATTAACTGAATGGCTCAAAACGGCGCAAGGAAAATTATTATACCGCCAATCACCAGGCGTATGCCTGTACCATTTGAGCATGATCGTCGATTCCGCTTCACCGGAAATTTCGGACCTGGCCATTTCCAGCGCCGCTCAACGTTTTGAACAGGATGCAGAAGACATGCGCAGCTTTACATTAAAGCATGATGCGCTGCGCAGGTCACTGCAAAATCAAAATGAAAAAGACGCATACCGGAGGATGGTCAGCCGTATAGTCGGCAGCCGCAATGTTTGTATGCCCTGGGGTGAGAACAGGGAAATATAGAAGTTTAATGCCTTTTTATTTGCTTACTTCATTTAATTGCTCCAAATCTTCCGTATCCAATTTTAATCCGGGTGCTGCAAGCAATGTTGCCAACTGCTCCTGACTTGTGGCGCTTACAACAGGTGCGCCGATGTGAGGTTGTGCCAATAACCACGCCAAAGCAAGGGTTGCCTGCTTTGTTTGGTGTTTGGCAGCAACGGCGTCCAAAGCTTTTAATATTGCCAATCCTTTTTCATTCAGGTATTTTTTGGCGCCGCCGCCGCGTACGCTCTTGCTTAAATCGGCTTCAGAACGGTATTTTCCGGTAAGGAAACCCGCTGCCAGCGACCAATAAGGGAAAACAGTCAAACCGTATTTTTCTACCAGGGGAAAATATCCGGTTTCATACTTTGTCCTTTCCACCAGGTTGTAATGCGGCTGTAAGGCAACATATTTCGGCAAGCCGGTTCGCTCTGCTGTTTCAAAGGATCTTATTAACCTTTCAGGCGAAACATTCGATGCCGCTATGTAGCGTATTTTTCCTGCTTTTACCGCTTCATCATAAGCGGATAATGTTTCTTCAACGGGTGTTATATTATCGTCAAAATGGGTGTAATACAAATCTATGTAATCGGTTTGAAGCCGTTGCAGCGATTCGTCCACCGATTTTAAGATATGTTTTTTACTGATGTCGTAAGGATGTTCTTTGGTTTCCGAACCTACTTTGGTAGCGATAACCAAATTTTTGCGGTTGCGGCTTGCTTTCATCCATTTTCCGATAATCGTTTCGGATAGGCCGCCTGTGCCGTTTACCCACCAGGGATAAGTATCGGCGGTGTCTATAAAATTGAAACCTGCGGCTGTAAAAGCGTCTAAGATCTTAAATGATTTTTGCTCGTCTAATGTCCAGCCGAATACATTGCCGCCCAAATTGATGCGGCTTACTTCCAGATCAGTGTTGTTGATTTTTACTTTGCTCATCGTGTCTTAATTTTTACTGTTAAACAATTTATTTTTTGTGTGATTATTTTCCGGGATCAGGCAGAGCAGCCCGCCAAGGTATATAGCATGTACAAACATTGGAAGCATTTGTACATTTAAGGTATGGAAATACGCAATTTATATCAATCTTTTGAACTGGATTTCATAGAAGTAAAGGATTATGAAGTACAAAAGCATAAGAATACCTTTTTTGAAATGGTGTTTGCGGTTTACGGATATTCAGCGATGCAAGCCATTTAAACAGGTTATTCAGGAAATATAAAGGTGTCAGCCCCAAAGCATTTCGGGAACAGTTTGGTTTACGAATGTGGAAAAGTGAACTGGGCTTTGCAGCTCATTTGAGTATATAAATATTAGTCTACTTATTTTGTAGACTAATAAAAACAACCTATCTTGCCTCCGATATGAGATTGCCCGTTTATTTATATTATACCATGGCGCGATGTATGGTCGCCTCATCATAACAAATAAGAAATTCTCCTTTATCCCCCCTTAATAAACAGAATCAAAAAATAATAATATGCCAACATTCATAA